>CAZQDI010000011.1:0-45869 GCA_964591785.1 uncultured Roseivirgaceae bacterium | reverse complement strand
TTGGGTTAATGTTGTTTATTTTAAGGTCTTGGTAGGGGTGCCAAGGCCTTTTTTTGTTTGGTCCCCTCAATTCACAAATTATTAATCCGATAAATAAACTTAGTATGAGTAATTACCCTTGGCACGAAAACTATCCCGAAGGTGTGCAACATGAAATCAATCCAGATGCCTATCAGTCACTACCTGAAATGGTTGATGAAAAAATTGCCACCTACTCTGATCTGATTTCATTCGAGAACATGGGTAAGGAAATGAGTTTTACGGAGTTGGGTGAAAGAATAGATGCGTTTGCCTCTTACATACAAAATCACACGAATCTCAAGAAGGGAGACAGAATTGCCATTCAAATGCCGAATCTACTGCAGTATCCAATTGCAATTTATGGAGCACTAAAAGCAGGACTCGTAGTTGTCAATACTAACCCATTGTACACTCCAAGTGAGATGTTGCATCAGTTCAACGACTCCGGTGCTAAAGCCATCGTGATTGTGGAAAACTTCGCTAGCAATCTGGAAGAGATATTGAAGCAAACCCAAATCGAAACCGTGCTGATTACGAAAATTGGTGATATGATCGGAGGACTGAAGGGAAGCATTGTGAATTTCGTTGTAAAAAACGTGAAGAAGATGGTACCATCCTATAGCCTGCCAGAAGCCGTTTCTTTTAAGGATGTGTTAAGGATTGGGTCGGAAAAGAAGCCTGAAAAGGTGACTATTCAAAATGAGGATTTAGCCTTCCTGCAATATACTGGTGGAACCACTGGTGTTTCCAAAGGCGCAATGCTGACTCATAGAAATGTAGTGGCGAATATGGAGCAGGTTTGTGAGTGGATGCTCCATGGAGGTTTGGAAGAGCGTCAAGAGATTTTTATTACCGCATTACCGATGTATCACATTTTTGCATTGACATGCAATGCTTTGATGACAGTGAGAATTGGAGCACGGAATGTTTTGGTAACAAATCCCAGGGATATGAAAACATTTCTAAAGGACTTGGGACGACATCAATGGACCATATTGACTGGGGTGAACACCTTATTCAATGGATTGCTAAACCAGCCAAACTTTAAGAATCTTGACTTTAGCCGTGTCAAGTTCTCATTTGCAGGAGGGATGGCACTCCAGAAGTATGTTGCAGATAAATGGTTGGAAGTAACAGAAACACCCGTCTCAGAGGGTTATGGACTTACCGAAACTTCACCTGTACTCACGGCTAACCCATTGAGAAAAGATGCTGAAACAGGATTCATTGGAATGCCAGTCCCAAGCACAGAAATAAGAATTCTGGATGATGACGGAAAAGAAGTGAAAACTGGTGAGAGGGGAGAGTTGTGTGCCAGGGGACCACAGGTCTACAAAGGATATTGGAATAGACCGGAAGAAACCGAAAAATGTTTTCATGAGGATTGGTTCAAGACAGGGGATATTGCGGTCATGAACGAAGTGGGCTTTTTCAAAATTGTAGATCGTAAGAAGGAGATGATTCTGGTCTCTGGTTTCAATGTCTATCCAAACGAAATTGAGGATTGCATTGCTTTACACGATAAAGTTTTGGAAGTTGGTGCTATTGGCGTGCCTGATAAGAAATCTACTGAGGCTGTAAAGGTCTACATTGTGAAAGGAGATCAAACTCTGACGGAAGAGGAAGTTTTAGAGCATTGTAAGGAAAACCTAACAGGATATAAAAGACCTAAGTACATCGAGTTCATAGAGGAACTTCCGAAATCAAACGTTGGAAAAATCTTACGTAGAATTCTTAAGGAGGAGGATCAAAAAAAGAATACCTATAACTAATTGTAATTTCAAGATAAATAAAAAAGGGTGCCTAGTAAGACACCCTTTTTCTGTGAAGGTATTCTTACTAGAAAGAGTAGGTCACCCCAAATATCCAGAAGGATTGTAGTTTATTATCAATGGAGTCAAAGGTAGCGTCCTCGTCCATTTCAGTATTGATGGCAAAATCGAGTGCTTCCTGCTTATTGCTTCGAAGAGCAAAATCAAAACCAATGCCAAAAGACTTCCATAGCGTGTAGCTAAAGCCATTGGTCCATGTTACATTGTTCAGGTTACTATCTTCATAGCTTTGAAAGGTTGTTAGATTACTCTTAAAACCTACTTGTCCCAACCTTTTTGTATAGTCAGCCACTATTTTCGCTCCCAGCGATGATTGATAGATATTGTCTTCACTGCTAAATACAAAATTGTAATTCAATGGATGGATCACTACCACCAAGTCGGCAATTGGCGTCCAAGTAGCTCCCAGTCCAACGTCCAAATAGCCAGGATCATTAAAGTTATTAATAAGTGTTGTTCTATATTCAGCAAGGGTTGAGATCGCCAAACTCTTGGTAAGATTCCATCCAAATAAAGAAGTGATCTGAAAAACATCGTTTGTTGCCTCAAATTTGTCAGAGTCAGTCGGGTCATCCCTATTGTCTAATCGTACCCAACCTAAGTTCACATTTGCTGTATTTCTCCAGAAGTATTTCTCTTGTCTGAGATTAGCAAACGTATTAAAAGTGAATCCAATATTTCCGGCAGTGTTGTTGGGATTTGCCTGGGTATACCAGTTGGTAAAGCTGGACAAGCTACCTCCGACTGTTCCAAATGCTCCCAGCTTCCATCCAGGTAACGCATCGATTTGTGCTTGAATAGCATTAACTCTTGCTTGTATCGCTCCAATCGAGTCCTTTTTGGCATTCATCTCTGCCACAAGTTCATCTTCTGTCTGGGAAAAGCCGGAATGTATAGCGGCCAGCGTGAATAGAATAAGTATCGATTTCTTCATATGATTAAGGTTTATTCCGCGAAAGTAATAATAGCAAACGGAATTGCATGGCAGTTGGGAATAATTGATGCATTGTGGTACCATTGGATTTTATGCAAAGTCAATCCATACGTTTCCACAATTGTCACGACCTTAAATTTTTTAAGATCATTCTTTTTTAAAGTGATTAAGCCTTATTCTTGCTTACTGCGAAATTTTGTTTGACCGAAAAATTTTAGAAATGCCTGAATTTAATGTTGGCGATAATATGATTTACATTTTTCCCATTCTGCTGGGATTTATGTTGATTGAGTTTTTGATTGCAAAGCATGATTATGAGCTAAAAGACTCCTTAGCTGGTTTCGGAATAGCGCTTGGAGCGGCGGTCATTTCATTTTTCACAAAAGCATTCACGGTTGCATTTATTTTTCAAGGAGTATTTAATTTCTTCGAACCCTTTAGAGCCGACTATCTTGGATATTCAACCATTGGTTGGGCTTGGTGGGCTTGGTTGCTTGCTATTATTGCTGACGACTTCAATTTCTATTGGCATCACAGATGGAGTCATACGGTTAGGTTGCTTTGGGCGGCTCATGTGCCACATCACTCTTCGAAAAATTTTAATCTGGCCGTTAGTATTCGAAACGGTTGGTTTATTACTTTCTATAAACCCATCTTTTGGTTGTGGATGGCTGCTATTGGGTTTGAGCCCATTATGATTGGTTCCGCATTAATAATCAACGCGACGTACCAATACTTTCTTCATACTAAATTGATTGGCTCACTGGGTCTATTTGGAAAAATATTTAACAACCCACATGTACATGCAGTCCACCATTCGAGTAACATTGAATACCTCGATAAAAATCACGGAGGAATCTTGCTGATTTGGGATCATATTTTCGGGACATGGCAAAATGTGATTAAGGGAGTGGATCCGCATTACGGAATTTTGAAGGATCCTGAAACTTATAATCCAGTCAAACTTAACACACACATATTTGTTGACATTTTTAAGGATGTTAGAAAAGCCAAAACATTCAAGGATGCATTTATGTACGTTTTTGGCCCTCCCGGATGGAGCCCAGACAATAGCTCGCTCACGGCAAAGCAAATTCAAGAACAATTTTACTCCGGTAAAATGAAAGAAGGTGCTGAATTCGAAGGAGTCAAACTTACTCCAAACCCGGAGAAGGCTGCTTAGAGTCGACTTTAGATTTGATATGAAGGTCCCTTTGCGGGAAGGGAATTTCTATCCCTTCTTTTTTGAAAGCGTCGAATATCTTAAAGTATAGCTCCGATTTCAATCTTCGCGGCTTATCTGTATAGGTCGCAGTCCAAACCCCCAATGTAAAATTTAGGGAGCTATCTGCAAATTCATCAAAGAAGACAATAGGTTCTGGTCGTTTTAGGACATGCTTATTTTCTTTTGCTACACCAAGTAGGATTTCCTTTACTTGCAATGGATTTTCATTGTAACTGACTCCAACTGGTAGGTCAAATCGAATATTTCGATCGTTGTGACTCCAGTTAATAACGCGAGACGAAATAAACTCCGAGTTAGGAACAATAATTGATACATTTTCATTGGTGAGGATAGTAGTGGCTCTCACAGAAATATTGATTACATCTCCTTCAGTATTTCCTACCACTATTCGATCTCCTACTTTAATGGGCTTCTCAAAAAGAATAATAATTCCGGATATGAAATTATCTGTGATATTCTGAAGGCCGAACCCAATTCCAACACCTAATGCCCCGGCAAGCAGGCTTAAGGAACTCATATCAATCCCAGCCGTCTGAATAATAACGATCGAGCCGATGAACATAAACAAGACCCTAGCTATCAGTCCTATGGAGTTTCTTGCTCCCTTATCTACGTTTGCCTTCAGCAGAAGATTGTCTACCAATAAGATCCTTAGTCTCTTAGCCAAATAGGATAGAACTATGAATCCGATTAAGAAGTAGAAGATGGTGCCAAGGCTGATGTTACTATCCCCAAGTTTGAACAAACTGGTCGTAAAAATTTCACCAACTTGTGCGAGAAATAAGCTGATTGCATCCCAGATTTCCTTGATCGATTCCATTAAACACAAGATAGTACAAAATACGAAATGGTCAGAATTTGTGTCTAAGCATCATTTTGATGTCTGAAACCACATTACCATCTGAGGCTTCAAGTGATGAAGAGGACCTTGTTGCACTCCCACTTAAATCGGCAAAGGAGGTTCTTGAATAGCGGACCCAAAACGAGGTGGCTGGAAAAGGTTCGTATCTTACCATCACATAGTTTCTTAGTCCGACTCCATTGTAAGGTGGAACTGAGAAGGAAAATAGTACATCATTCTCATAAACATACTGCGCATTGCTAAAATCTTCTGTTTCAAATAGCGCAATTCGAGTATGGAATTTTAGTTTACGGAATGAGAAGTTTAAATCTTGGATAATTGCAAATCCTCTTGTTGTTCCTGCAGATTTTTTTTGAATACTTCCTTGAACTTTCGTTCTTAAAGTGAGCTGACTCATTGCTTGGTACTGTAGATTAAACCTGTAATTTGTCCTGACTTGATCGACGAGAACATTTAGATTCCCATTGGGTGAACTTACCTCGCGGGTCTTATTCCTAAGCTGAACGTACCAGTCTACATTTTTTGAGGGCCTATGTGCATACTTGATCAACCACTCATTTCCCTTTGAGGGGGCGTCTGCTAGGAATCTCATCCAAGGAAAGTCAAATCTGTCATAAAAAACATTTAGTTGATGATTCCTCTTAGGTGTAATAGAGAGTCCCAAATAATGCCCTTTCTCATTAATATTTTTTGAACTTTCCGCAAATGCATTTCCATAAAAGGTGTGAAAATTTCGAGCATAATTTCTAATTAGGAAGGCTAAATCAACCTTACTGGATAGGCTAGCTAAAAAACCACCAATTGAAGCTAACCCACCTGATTGAGATTTGGATACCTCACCAAAAAAGGTCAGATTCTGCCAAGTGTAATTACCGAAAATGGAACCGATTCTGTTGCTCATCCCTTTGAATTCAAATTGATTTCGATTGTTTGGCGTTTTTCCAAGGGGGATACTAAAACGAGTTTGTAACGCATTGACTCCAAGTTTGAGTGTTCTCAGGGGACTATACCTAATTGTCCAGCCTATTGATTCTTCCCTGATGGTCTTTCTCCGGTCAAGTTCCCTTTTTGTGCGATGTAGACCAGTGATTGCAATAGAGTTTGCAAATTCCTCTAATTGAGTTTGGGATTCGCTGAATATAGCGGAGAACTCCAGCGAATCCGATTTGATGTTTCCGTCACGGCGCAAGTTGGAATAAAAGCCAGAAAGCTCAAATTTCCCTAGCTTTTTGGTCATGCCAATTCCCCTAAAAAAGCCATGTTCTAATACAGAAGTGTAAGGCCTAAACCCTATTGTATTTCTTTTTATGGCGAATACTGATTCCCCTCCTTTTCCTGTGCTAAACCCTGTTCCGAAAACCAAGCCCTGACCAGTTTGGATTCGGTAATCACCAAGAATGATCTTCTCAAATCCAAGCTTTTTCTCAAGGAGTAAATGATAGGAATAAAAATCAAATCCGTGTTTCCTTTGATGAAAGGAAAAGGACTCTCCTGCATCCTTCTCAAAAGTAAAACCGATGCTAAAATCATTTTTGCGGCTTGTACGAAAACGCCCATAGATTTTTGCCGGTGAACCAAGGTATCTATCTGGAGTTTTGGTGAGTGTATCAACAATGCTCCCGTCTTCGTTTCTTAGGTAAGTCGTATCTAAGGGTATGCCAGGAGAATAGCCCTTCTGTTTTTCGATTCTTCTTGAATACCTTAAGAGGAAATAGTTGTTTTTTTCATTGACTATTCTCCTAAGGAGTAAGTCCTGACTATCGTGATCTTTCTTGACAGTCACAAAAGGAAGAAGTAGTCGAATGGTGTTAAGGTCAAGTGCTGGAATTGATTGTAGTTCCAGTATTGAAAGGATTGGTCCGTGATCATTGCGATACTTGAGGAAGCTATTTATCTGAATTTGCGTCATAATAAACAGCTCTTCTAACTCTTCTTCCGTTGCTGAATTTAAGCTAAGCTTATTGGTGTAGTGCTGGAGCAGCGATTCGTAAAGATCCTCAAATATGGCAGGCTCTTCTTGAGCTTGAAATAGACTTTCTGCAAATTGCTCCAGGTCAATTTCTTCGTTTTGAGCAAAGGAAACTATGGACAGAAAACTGAAACAAAATGAGCTCCAATATCTCATCTTGCGAAGCTATGAGCGATCGATAATTCATGGATATTTCCTAAGTCTGAGTGATTTGTAAAGGCGTAGTCAAGCTTGTATTTTTTGGGTTGAACACCGATCCCAAAAGCACTCACGAATGGATTAGAACTTATTCCTGTTCTAATTTTTACTGGGCCTATTATTGAATACTCAATTCCGACTCGAAAAACCTCATCAAAATGAAGCTCTTTTTCGATCTCGAGATTGATCGTTAGTTCATTCGTGCTGGTAAATGAAAAGCCGGTGCTGAATACGGTTGGTAGATTTTCGCCTGCCTCCTTTATGAGTGAGGCTTGATTGAGATTAAATACCTTGGCACCAAAAGTCAGCTGATCTGAAACTTTAGCAGTTCCGCCAAACTGTATCGCCAAGGTTCCGATAGAGCCTATTGAAGAAACTCTCGATTGAATCCAATCAATTCCCAGTCCTAGACTGACAATTTCAATGGTATTGCCAATGGCGAAGCTCATCCTTTGCATATTGAATACCTCATCGCCAAATCTCGAGAAACTCAACCCCACGTTGCCCAAGTCATGATGCAAGGTCCCACCAGCCCCAATTACCTGAAACTCCCGTAATCCAAATCTATTTTGGTAACCAAAGAACACCCGATGGCTTTCGACCCTTCCGAGAGCTCCAATTGCATTAAAAATACTATACAGATCGTCATTTATTGATGCACCAGCCAAAGCTGTATTTCTTGCGCCAAACCCAGTAAAAACATTTTGAGAAAATAGCGTTGAGAAAGTAAGAAAATAGCAACTAAATAATGACAGTTTACGCATTTGTGAAATGTAATTCTTTTGCATATTTACCAGCAAGTACTTTTAATAAAGAATGCTCATTTAATGACTAGAGGGCTATTTTGTATTCTTTTTCTGACAACCTGTATTGTTTCAAACAGTCAATCAGATAGTCTCTTTTATGAGAATGGATCCATCAAGGCTTATGGCACAGAGGATGTGAACGGTACTAAGGCTGGTATCTGGATCTACCTTTTTCCTGACAAGACCATAAATGCCAAACTGAGTTATAAAGAGGGGGAGCTACATGGGTTGCAGCAGTACTATTACCCGAATGCACAACTGAAAGCGCTTGAAAAGTGGACTGATGGAATATTGCAAGACAGTGCCAAGTACTTTCATAGTAATGGCCATCTTGAAAAGATAGGAGTGTATCACATGGGCCTTTATCAAGGTAACTGGAGATTCTACTTTAATAACGGATTTCTCAAGAGAGAAGGAGCATATCAAGAAGGACTTCCTGTTGGAGTTTGGTCATTTTATTTTGAAAATGAAGCTTTGAATCAGACCGGGGAATTCGTAGATGGTCTAGAAAATGGCCCATGGAGATACTATGATGGATCAGGTAATCTGCTCTATCAGGGTGAGTGGAAAAATGGTGAGAAAATAGGCCAGTGGTACGTCTTCAAAAGAGGGAAGAAGAAACCTTGGAAAAATTTTGACTAAATCAAAGCAAGAAAGTTGATGAAAAAATAGCTTTGGTTTTGAGCATTCCGTGAAAGCTCGATCCGAAAGGTGAGATCATTTATGATTACGAAGTCCACTCCAGTGCCGAAGCTGAATAGGTACCTATCAGATAGTGGCTCGCTTCCATTGTAGTCAGGAAATCCCTTGGCGTAACCTTGATCATAAAACACTTTCCAAAAGATGTTAAGGGGAAAGGTCTGAAATTGCCTGACGGGCATAAATGAGCTAATGTCATAGTTTTTACCAAAGACTCTGTATTTCAATTCATTTCTTTGAATCGCATAGGAACTGCCCTCGATTACTTCTAAATCATAGCCTCTGAGAGTCTCAGGAATTATGCCTATTTTAAAGTAATTAAAGTAGTCCCTTCGCTGGGGGAATGTAGATAATATGGATATGTCACTTGCAGCATACCAGTTGTTCTTAAGATTCCAATATTTGGCACCTCTAAATCGAGTTCTCCAGTAGTTGACATTGTCATTGTGCAGTCCAAGACCATGTTTGAATATTCCCACTGATAGTCGTGTTCCTTCGGTACTATAATTTACATTGTCTCTTTTGTCATATCGGAAAGTATGACCAAAGTAGAAATGCCTTTGAAGTGTTCTTCCTTCACCAAGGTAGTTTGGGTTCAATTGTGCAAGGGTGTCTGCAATCTGAACATGGTAGTGACCAAGCGCTGTGGTATGAAATGTATAAAATGAACTTCGATACCTGTGACCGACTGCATTTAGATATACTCTTCTCAAATCACTATCTATGTTTGAAGTAAACCTTTGCACATTATCAACGGTAGTGTAGGCAACATTTTTGGCCTCAAAATATCCCAAATCAAAGAACAGACCCTGATTTTGCTTTTTGTCTATGTTGGGGATGCTGTATTCAATATTGATAGCACTCGTAAATCCTGACTGTAGTATGACACGCAAAAGCTCACCTCTTCCCCTAAAGTTGAACTGTGTTAAGCGAAGTCCGTAGTTGACTCGACTTAGGTCCCTGTTTCTGTTGACCCACCAATCGTTGAAGTTTCGATCTATTAGCTTGAAAATAGGAAATGGATAGAAATACCATCGCTCATCCAATGCAATTTTTACATCCGTCTTGTTTTCATCAGTATTAATAAGAGAAAGTTCTACCGTATTAAAAAGGTTGGTGTTGTATATTCGGTTACGGTCCCACACAAACATACTGTCCAATTCCTGTCGTGAATAACTTTCACCCTCTTTTAAACTCAACTCTCTTTGAATGATCCGCTCTTTTGTTTTTCGATTTCCTTCAAAAATGATTTTGCGTAAAGTGAGTTTGCCTTCTTCAGACTGAGAGTTTGCAGTGAGACAAGCAAGATAAAAAAGGATAAAAAAAGAAGAATACCTCAATGCCCTATGTATCAAAAATCATTTCCAACGCCACAAATGTGAGAGAACAAACAGAATAATTTTTGAATACTCTTGCAAGTTTTTGTCTAATACTTTTCCTCGATTTTCATAATGGAAAAACCTAAACACCCCAACATGTAGTTATCAGATTACTATCTGAAGTGTCTTCCAAATGGTATTGCATTTGCGCCCCAAAGCTTCAGTAGCCCTTTGGTAGGTAATTCGCATTGTTGGCTTGGTTCTCAACACCGATTTGGAGAACCAAGTAATGATCGTTTGCCGTGGCGATTGAAAAGTATCGCTAAAATGATAAGTATTATCTTTAGAGAAATCAATTCCTTATTATAATGGAGAATTTTGATGTCTGCGTGATTGGGGCTGGCCCTGCCGGTTATGCTGCAGCGATGCGCGCACTCGATTTCGGAAAACGCGTTGTTCTCATTGAAAAAAACAAACTAGGAGGAGCAGGTATTCATCAGGGGGCATTATGGAGTAAGACCTGGTGGGAAATTTCACGAGAAGCCAGAATGCTGAATCTGAATAAAAAGGCGTTGGGATTGAAGGAACCCTATTTTCAATACAAAAAAATTAATGAGGAGGTAATCAGTGCAATTAATCATCGTGTTGGATTGCTTTCTCAACACCTGGAAGATATCAATCACAGTTTAGAAAAAGATGTTTTCAAATACATTCAAGGAACTGCGAAGGTTATTGGGAGGAACGAAGTCAAAATTTTGAAGAATGGAGATGTTAGCACGATTCATGCAGATTACATCATACTGGCTACTGGTAGTAAGCCGCGGAAACTGCCTAATTGGCCAATTGACGAAAAGACCATCTTTACCAGTGATGGCCTCGGTAACCTGAAGGATTTTCCAAAATCAATCGTCATTGTTGGTGCGGGAGTTATAGGGTGTGAATTTGCTACCATTTATTCCAATTTTGGACAGACCAAGGTCCACCTAATCGATAAGGGAGATCGAATTCTTCCATTTGAAGATGAAGATGTGGTGCAGATTATTGAGAAGAATCTAGAATCAAAAGACGTCCTTATTCACCGAAACTCCAAGCTCGTTGATATAGAGATCGAAAAAGGAGAGGTCAAATACCAATTGGAATACACCGATGGTGTGAAAGAGAATTTTAAAGTAGAAAAAGCATTGGTTTCCATAGGTAGGGTTCCAGAATACGAAGATCTGGTCGATGAGAGACTTGGCTTAGAAATGGATGCCAGAGGGATTAAGGACGATCTTACGCAAACTAGTGTGCCGAATATCTATGCTGTGGGAGATATTACAGCGGATATCTCGCTGGTGAATGTGGGTGAGTTGGAAGGTAGATTTGCAGTAGAACGGATATTTGGCAAGCCAGAGCAGCCACTTATCTACAGCAATATTTCGACTATAATGTTCTTGGACCCGGAAATTGCTGGAGTAGGGATGAACGAGATTCAGGCTAAGAATGAAAGGTTGGATTACCGAATTGTAAGTCTCAATTACGAAACTATACCTAGGGCTACGGCGATGAGGAATACGCAGGGCTTTATCAAAGTGCTGGTTACCGATGACGATGCCATGAATATATTAGGAATGAGAGTCATTGGGGAACATGCTTCAAGTGCTATTCAGGCAGTGGCATTGCTGATCTCGCAGCGTAGTAGCATCAAGGAATTAGCCGAACTAATTCATCCGCACCCTTCGATCATTGAGGGAATCCAAGAATGTGGGAGAGTGCTAATGGGTAAACCACTGCTCAAACCAAGAGTCTTACAAAGTTCAATCAGGTGCGAAGTCTGGAAAGGTGGAGTATACTCACCACTTCATGCTTAGGAGTCAACTTCCTTTACTCTACCAACTATTCCTCCTTCGATCATCACCTTAATTCCATGCGGGTGGGTTGCTGATTTTGTAAGAATTCTCGAAACTACTCCTTCAGTCAATTCTCCGGATCTCTGATGAGGTTTTTGAACAATTCGTACAATAGAGCCTATTTTCACGTTATTTCGCTTAGTTCCGTCCATTTCTTTGTATCAATTTAATGCCTGAAAATATCACCCATACAAAGTTCACGGTAACAAATGGGAATGCACCGTTTTGATATGCATTGTAAAGCAGAAGAAGTGAACCAAAGAGATTAAGCAATAAATAGGAGGTAGAGTTAGCTTTTATTTTCTGGAAGAGATTCAAAGCAAACCCCAACAAAAGCAAACCAGCTCCAAGCCAACCGATGAGTTCTAAGATATCCATGCAGTGGTTACTCCCATTCTTTGATGGTAAAGAAGAAGGTAGTGCCCTTTGCTAATTCACTCTCACAGCTAATTTCTCCGTCCATTTCCTCCATGTATTTTTTTGCGATGGAAAGCCCTAAGCCAGTGGACTCTTTATCTCCATTCTTAAGTACTCGGAAAGATTCAAATAGGTATTTCTGATCTTCTGGGCTGATACCGGGACCCTCATCTTTCACATAAAGTTTATAGCGGCCATTGTCTTTGATTGCACCTAGGTAGACAGTTGAGTTCTCAGGCGAATATTTCATTGAATTGACCAGTACATTTTCTATAGCCTGCGCTAGATAAATACGGTCGGCTCTGACAAATGCCTCGGGAGGAACGTCTGAGCGATCGATTTTTATTTTTTTCTTGTCAGAAATTAGTTTCTGACTATTTGCGTTTTTCTCAAAAATCTCGTTTACCGCCAGCTTTTCTTCTACTATGTTGAGCTTGCGGTTTTCGATTGCACCAGCATCCAGAATTTTATGGACCATCTCTCGATAGCCTTGAGATGATTGTTGAAGCACGGCCACCAGATTATTAAAGTCTTCAGGTAGCTGGTCGCGGTAGTCATTGAGAATTAACGCCAATGAGGTGAGATCATTTATTGGCTTTTTCAGGTCATGTGCTACCATACTCATCATCAGATTTTTCTCCTTATTGACGGCCATCAGCTCTTCATTCTTAGCAGCTAGGTTCTCACCCTGTTTTTCAATTTGTTCTTTTTGCGCTTGCAGTAATATGTTCTTTTGCTTCTTCTGTCGATACTGGACATAGAGAATGATGAGAAAAACCAAAAACAATGATACTATTGTAATCAGCCCATACCGTATTAGTTTTTCATTCTCAAGCTGTGCTTCTTTTTCACTTATCGCCAGTTCGTTCAACTTTAATTGAAGTCGTTGTCTTTCACTGATTTCCCTTGCCAATCTCAGTGAGTCCTGCGCCTTGACTAGCTGCAGTTGACTAAGCTGCAGCATTGCATCACTCTGTTCTTTGGCAGATGAGATGGCCTGCACTTTTTGATTGGATTCAGTGGTGATCTGTTTGATCTGTTCAGACTTTAGATACTTATCGACAGTTGAATAAAGATCGAAATACTCAATTGATTTTTCTGAATCTCCTAAAGACTGGTAGCTTTCATATAGTATTCCATAACATCGCTTTGTGAGATTGATGTTCTCCAATTCCTTGGCAAGGTCAAGAGCTTCAAGGCCAGCATCTATCGCATTTTGATGATTACCCAGACTTTGTTGAATGGATGAGACATTAATAAGGCCAGAAAGTACATCCTCCTTACTATTTAGTTCTTTGGAAAGCTTGACACCCTGCTGAAACTCACTCAGTGCTCCACTATAATCTTCCAAGTCTATTTTTACCAGGCCAAGCTGGAACCTGACTGTCTTTATTCCATTTTTATTATTGATCTTTTGGTTGAATTCAATAGACTTTTGAAAATAGTCTACAGCATCGGTGTATAATTGGTTATTCCAATAGAGGTAACCGAGCTTACCACTTATTCCTGCCGCTTTAGCAAAATTCTGATCAGATTGCGCTGATTCAAGTGCGTTTTTATAATTACTGGCCTGGTTCTTTTGTGCTTCTGGCAACTCTTGACCATAGAGACAACCTGTGATCAGAACTGTGTATAATAAAAAGGAGAATATTGTTCTTGAGTATGCCATAGTTTAAACACTGTTATTCAATAAAGAACCTAACTTCTTCACTATTCTTGTTGCCCAGTTTGTCAGCTACATTGACAAGAATAGTGTACTGCGTATTTGTTTTAAAATTTTCTATCAGTCCTCTATAAGCTAAATCCGCACTGCCATTTACTTGGTAGGTGATTTTATCCAGTCCGGCAAATTTATCCGTTGAAGACAAAAATAAGACCACGTGTTGAGGATATACGGGCAAACGTTCTCCATCAATGCTCTTGAATTTATTTGATTCGATACTGAATCTGCTATACACTTCCGGTCCTGTATTATCAATATGAACAAGTACGTTATTCGTATTGCTATTTTGTAGATTGTCATACCCATTGTAGGTAATATTATAAAAGCCTTCATTTACAATTGAAATGGGCCCGTCGTAGGTCTCCAATGAACCTCCATTTAGTTGAAAATCAATCTCCTTAAATCCCGATTCTGAATCTTTCCCTTGTAAAATGATTTTACTTGTACTATTGAGATAGGTAGTGTCCCTAATTTCGAAAGCTGGACCATCAAAACTATAGGTAAGGTCAGGACCAGACAGATCAACATACGACCTTGTTTTGTCGTTGTCAGAGATTTCCTCGATTCGCTCTCGGTTATTAACATTGTCAATGGCCAGAACGTCTATATCCAGTTCACCTGCTTGTTTTAGGAAGAATGGTTCATTGTATGTAATGAATTCTCCACCATTGACTGAATAGAGTATCTCCTTGACACCTGCTTTGTTGTCTAAAGCGACCAACTTGAGTTTAGTTCTTCCTGAGAAATACTCCCTGCCATTTGCAATAAATGTGTTCCCTACAACCTCGCTGATAACTCTAGGTGCTGATTTGTCCAAAAAGAAGGAATGTGTTTTCTTTTCTTCGTTGTTATCTACCTTATCCACAGAGAAGTAGGATAGAGTGTGTTCACCTTCCGAAAGGTTGGTCAGCTTGATAGGTTGTCCATACGTGTAGGTTCTCCCATCGTCAATACTCCAGAAAATTTTTGATAAACCAGATATGTCATCTTTTGCCTCAAGAACGAAAGTAGAGCGCGAAGACACGCTTGTCTCAAACTGATCGCCTTCGGTGGTGAGAGAAGAAATTGGAGACTGAAGGTCTGGTCTTACCTGAATTGATTGTGGTTCACTGACATTTCCCACGTTGTCGACGGCGTAAAATTGAAGGTTGTATATTTTGTCCTCAGATAGTTTGATGGGTTGAGTATAATTCTTGTAAGCTGCATTGTCAACTGAAACGTAAATGCCACTTACTCCGGAAAGATTATCTTCTGCAGCGAACGTAACCTGATTGCCGTTGATCACCGAAACTCCTTCCATTTGTATTCTACTTTCTCCACCATACGTGATGCTGATTTTAGGAGCCGTTCCATCTGCGTACAGGTCAAAAATGACATCTTCTTTTGGGTAGACAATTTTCCCGGTCTCAGGATCAACTTTTGACGGTGACCTGAAGGTATTGTAGCCCTCTGTATCCAGGTACATAGGATAGCTATATTTTGGTTCGGAACCCTTTAGTACAGTCCCGTTGCTTCCATCTGGATTGGTAGATATGCTTAAATAAATAGGTACCTCGATGTTGACGTATACTTTTTCACTGGTGTCGGTGAAGATCTTTTTTTCGTGATCAAGTACGTTTTGGCCGAAGCCAATTGTGGTTAAACAAAGGAGGGTAATTACAAAAAATGGTGACTTTATCTTCATAGCTGTGTTGGTTAAGTTTCTCTAATAATTGGTTAGTTTTTCTCTAATTAAAGGATTGGAAGACTATTCGGTGATAAGAATAAGTTGTAGGAAAGTAATTTGTCGATTAAACTTTAAATATATCAAATTAACTAATTATTGCTCAGTCCGATAAGGGGGCACCAGAAGTACCTCTTCTTTGTCTACTACTACTTGTCCCGCGGGAGCTCCTTTGATTTTTCTGACATACTTTTTGGGCGTGTAAATGACCGGGCATAAAGTGTCTGTTTTTCGTTTTGAGTTCAAGGCTGCCAAACTGGCTGCGTATTCAATAATGTGAAGCGGAAAGTTCTGACCAGGTTTCTCTTTGATGACTACATGTGAGCCAGTCACATCTTTCGCATGAAGCCACAAATCATTTTTCTTGGCAATCTTCAACGTGAGTTCATCATTCGAGGTACTATTTTTTCCTACCATAATATGCCAATTGTCCAGTTCAAATAGATGGAATGGACCTGGTTCAGATCTTTTGTTTTTCTCCTTTCTTACCTCGTTTTCCTTTCTGTACTTTTTTAGTTCTTTGCCGGTGGCGATATCCTGTACCTCAAGAATTTGCTTACTGAAAGCATGGATCGCTTTTTCCTTTGCCTTCAAGTTCTTTTTTATTGTATCGATTTCCTGATGCCTGTTTTTAGACTTTCGGTAGTAGCCTTCTGCATTTTTTTGAGGGGTAAGATCAGGGTTCAGTTTAATCGTGATCGGTTTATCTGAGTAGAAGTCAGTTAGCACCACTTTCCGAAGACCTTTTTGTATGTTATGCAGATTTGCCATGAGTAGGTTTGCTACTTCTTCCGGACTTCTCTCTGATTCTAGTTTCCTGAGCTTTTCAAGGCTTTTATGAATGTAACTTTCTGACTTTTTGATCTTTTGCTTGATTTGATTGATAATTCGTTCTTTCTCTTTATCAAAATAGATCGTGGTTACTAATTTTTCGTAAAGCCAATTAGTTGCGGTAATGGGGTCAAGCGTGGAGGTTACCGTTTGTTCAATAAGACTGATTCTGGGAAGTTTAGCACTCACTAAGAAAATAGGACTCTGTTCCATGTTACGTAATTCACCCTCAAAAAATTGCCATTTTTTATCCTCAGGTAATTCGTAATAGCCTTTTCTTTCCAGTGCAATTTTCATTTCTCTCCCGAGTGCTGGGATCATACTCAAGGGATCATGGTCATGTCGAGCTAAGGCGTTTTTAGATATTTCAAGTTCATTATGAAGTTCATCTGGGACCAGTACTGAGTCGTTAACCAATCGATTACGAAATACTGAATGGACCTTCCTACGGGAAGCGAATAGGATATTGGACCTCCGACCATGCATTTTGAAAATCAGTAGATCCTTATTAGTAAACTGAATATAAAATGATCGTTCAAAAGAATAGATATCAACTCCCTCCACTTGATGACCTAGTAGCTCAGGAAAGAGATTGATACTGTTCTTGTTTGCCCTTGAAAATTCGTTAGGAAATTGTAAAAGGCTGATGGCGGGATCAAGGTTAGCTCGAACAATGAGTTTTTGCTCGTCACGAGCAAAGATCATGAGCAATTCGTCCTTGTTTTGAGAGAAGCATTCGACCAGACAATAGTTTTGCAGTAAGTCATTAAGAGATGCTGCAAGTCGTTTAAGGAAGAAATAATTGTGAAACACCGTTTAGAGGTCTAGGTCAAAGGTCAATCCATCCCAAGCTAATTCAACGTATTCAGGGAGTTCGGAAGATACCTCTTGATGTAAGCCTAGCCTATGACTAATATGAGTCAGGTAGCCTTTTTCAGGTTTTAGTTCTTCCATTAATGCCAATGCCTGAGCTAAGGTAAAATGGCTGATGTGTTCAGTCTTTTGCAAGGCGTTGAGTACAAGTACTTTTGATCCCTTTATTTTAGATTTCTCTTCTTCGGATATGTGATTTGCATCGGTAATGTAGGTAAAGTCCCCTATCCTAAATCCCAAGACAGGAAGCTTATAATGCATTACTCGAATAGGAATTACTCTGGTCCCAAGAACATCGAATGGTGCAGTGGTTATTGGATTAACTTCTACTTGCGGGATTCCAGGATATTTTTTTTCTGCAAAAATGTATGAGAACTCATTTTTGAGTTGATCTAGGACTATTTGCTCCGCAAACAAGGGCATATCTTTCTTCTGAAGAAAGTTAAAACTTCGAATATCATCTAATCCAGCAGTATGATCTTTGTGAGCATGAGTAAACAAAACAGCATCCAATTTGGAAACTCGCTCTCTCAACATTTGCTGTCTAAAATCAGGTCCAGTATCAATGATGAAGGTGGAGTCATTGGTTTCTATGAGTATGGAAGCTCGTAACCGTTTATCTCTATAATCGATAGAAGAACAAACTTCACAAGTACAACCGATGACAGGAACACCTTGTGAAGTACCAGTACCAAGAAAGCTGACCTTCAAAATTGAAGTTGGTTATTTGTAATTTCTGAATAGAACTTCTTGTTTTGATCGCTTAGCTTGCTTGAATCAATTTCGATAGATCGTAATATTTCAACGAGACTGTTGACCTTACCTTCCAGGGCGAAAAATTTATTAATCACAGCTATCTTACTTTCATTTAAGATGCAATAACCTGATTGGAAATTGCCTTTTTCGTACCGTAGGATGTAGTCGGTCTCTGACATGACGTCCTCAAGTTTGTGCAGGAAGTGATTGGTGTATTTAATTGTCATTCGTAAACTGCTTCACCTTTTCCACCAGCGAATCATAATTTAGCGGTTTGGGAACAAACCCATTGATGCCAGCCGCTTCAAACTCCTCTTCTGTGTAATTGTTCGCATTTCCTGTTATCGCGATAATTGGTATATCCTTATTTTGATTGCTTGATTTTCTAATGGTCCTGGCGCATTCCATCCCATCCATAATAGGCATATGGATGTCTAACAGGATGAGGTGATACATTTCCTTTTCAAGCAGATCTAAGACTTGCTGTCCGTTCTTCACAGATACAATTTGGAAATTCAACTGAGACAGTATTTTCTTGGTCAGATTTTGAATTACACTGCTGTCTTCTGCTACGATTATTTTTTTACTCATTAGGGATTGGTGTGTTTCTATAGCTTTCCTTGAATTCTTTGAAAAGAAAATTAAGTCTGATCAATTCTTCCTTTAAGCTTTCAAAGTTATTTTCTTTTAGTTGTTTTTCAATAAGGGCCGCCTGGGTTGATAGTTTCTCAACTCCCAGTGTTCCAGCATTGCCCTTCAAGGTGTGCAATTCACCTCGCATTTTTTCAAAGTCATTTTTTTTGAAATGAAGAATGGTGTTTCTCACTAGTTCCGTCGCTTCTTCTTCGAAATCGAGCAAAGCTGATTCAATTAATTCTTGTCCCCCGTATTTTGCTAGCTGATTTAAGGTTTCCTGATTGATGACCTGGTCTTTGACTCCTTCTGGAGTTCTTTCTCTGTCGCCCCCGGTAAGTGGTTCGTAACCAACCCATTGCTTTACCTTATGAATCAAGCCGTTTGCTTTAATTGGTTTGGCGATGTAATCATCTAATCCGGCCTTGATGAATCTTTCTCTGTCTTCTTCCATGGAGTAGGCAGTCATCGCAATGATTGGAGGGCAACGTTTGATTTTTAGTCTGCGAATTTCTTCTGTTGCCTGTATTCCATCCATTTCAGGCATCTGTATATCCATTAGGATGAGGTCATATTTGCTTATCTGCACTTTTTCTATTGCCTCAAACCCATCGACTGCTTCAATGACCTTACATCCGGACTTGATTAGGATGTGGCTTGCTACTTTTCTGTTTACGTCGTTATCATCCACGAGCAAAATGCGTGGTTCTCTATCGGTAAACTGGTTAGTCAGCTTTGGATCTGCTTTGACCTCTGTTTCGGTAGATTCTACTTGCGTGGATTTGAATGTGAACCAAAAGGTGCTTCCCAAGCCTACGGTAGAGACCACTCCGATGTCCCCACCCATTGCTTTCACCAGTTCTTTTGAGATTGCAAGTCCTAAACCTGTACCTCCAAAATTCTTGGAACTACTGTTGTCGAGTTGATGAAAGGTTTGGAAGAGGGCTTCCTGGTCCTTTTCGGATATTCCAATTCCAGAGTCTTTGACAGATACCTTGAAAGTAAATTCCTTACCAGCCTTCTTCTCAATGCGGATGCTCATGTTGATATCACCCTTCTTATTGTTGAATTTTATTGCATTTGAGGTAAGGTTTGAAATGATTTGTATCAACCGAGTTTCATCAGCAAGAATCCACTTAGGAATATTGGTATCAACGTGATAAAATAGTGTGTGACCCTTGAGGGATGCCTGCTGAGAATAGAGACTGTAGACCTTCTCCATTGTTTTGACAAGATCAACGGGCTCTTTCTTAAGGTCCATCTTTCCGGCTTCAATCTTAGATAGATCTAAGATGTCATTAAGGATGTTAAGAAGCGTCTGAGAAGATCTATTAATTGTTTTAACAAACTCAGTCTGTTCTCCATTCAATTGGGTGCTTCCCAGGACATCAATCATTCCAATGATGCCATTCATCGGAGTTCTGATTTCGTGACTCATATTTGCTAAAAACCGCTCTTTGACTTTTAGCGAGTGCTCAGCCATTTCTTTCGCTTTTTTAAGCTGAACGTTGGCCTGGCGAAGTTGGGTAATGTCTCTGGCGACACCTTCAACTTCTTGAGAGTTATCTTCTTTTTGAATCAGCCTGATATTAAATAGGAATGACAAAATATTGCCATTCGCGTCTTTGATCGTTCCTTCAATGTTTCTGATTCTTTTCTCGTCATTAACCCTTGCCGACATGTTTAAAATTTGCCTTTTTTGATCGGCATATTCTAAAATATTGGTGTTTACAACTTCTTTTGGCGAAAATCCCAATACTTCCTGTACAGACGGGCTGATCATCGTAATGATCCCGTTCATATCACATCGGAAATATATGTCCTGAAATGATTCGAAAATGTTTCTGAATTTTTCCTCACTGGCGATTAGCGCACTTTCAGATTCTTTCTTTTCGGTGATGTCATTAGCTAATACCGCTATTTCTTCGATTCGGCCGTTTGGAAGAAAAATAGGATTGACAAACACCTCCCTCCAAATCATCTTATCGTCACGGTCCTTGGTCTTTATTTGAAAGTTTACGGATGTACCATCAAAGGCTTCATTGTATTTTTCAATCCAGAATTTCACGCGTTTCATGGAGAGTTTATCCAGTGAAACCTCCTGTAGACTTTCTCCTATTTTAGGTGCAATGTCATAATACCTTTGGAAGGCAGACTCATAATTTTCATTGAAAGATGTGAACCTAAGCTTTTTGTCGACAGACCAGATTTCGTGCGTACTACTGTCAAAAATTGCTCCCAAAGTTGCAGCCTGACTTTCAATTTTTTCTTCTTTGTCCTGCCGCTCCATGGCCATACTGATTTGGCCTGCGATGTAGTCGAGCAGTTCGAGGTCCTTGTTGTTGAATGCGCTTTGATCTTTATAGCTGCAGATGGACATAATGCCCGTTTCATTGGCTGTGGTGATAATCACGCCAAGCCAAATCTTAGGAACAAGATCCCGAAACTCAATTCCTTTCTGTTTAGCAATTTTTTCAATTCCATCCTGGTAGATAATTAGTGACCTCTTACGCTCAAAAGCGTAGTCCATCAATACCTTATCCACATCGAAGGTCAACTCGACACTTTCCTCTTTCTCGTTGATGCAAAAGACCTGACGATATTTATTCCGCTCCTTCAGGTTTATCTGGAAATTTTTAACCCGGAGCATTTGATTCAGCTGGAAGTAGATGTTACGATAGAGCTGCTCAATATCATTTTCAGTAATGGTGATGTTACCAATCTGATAGTACAAGCTCTGAGCGCTTTCAGCCCTTATCCGCTCTGTGATATCGTAGAAGACACATCGATATTCAATAGGTTCGTTGTTTTCAAAAACCGAAGTCATCTTGCCAGTCACATAGATGTTTTTTTCAATCTTAGAAATAAGAACCGTTTCAAATTTCTCAAATCTGCTGCCTGCTGTTATTTTAAGAATATTCTGCAGTGATCCGCGTCGATAATCTTGATGTACTAAGTCTAGAAACTTTAAGTCAGAGATTTCATCTTCTGTGTAACCAAGTTTGTTTTTGACGGCATCGTTTGCAAAGCGAATCTCGCCAGTCACCCTAAAGATTATGATGAGGTCATTTGAATTATCAAATAAGTCTTTTAGATTTTGATTGGTTTTATCAACCAGATCGTAGTAATCCTTCTGGGCTGTTTCTAGCTGAGCTTCAAGACGAGCGACTTTCTTTTGTAGAGAATCGATATTGGCATCAACTGTAGGCATGGCGATTAAAATTAGCCATTTTAATAGCGACTATATATTGTAAAATGTAATTTTTTATTGGAAAAAGACAATTAGTTTTTGAAAATGATTTGTTCTTTGTTTCTTACTTTCTTAGTCATTCCTGCGATTAGATTAAATTGAACAAACCGCTTCTTATTTCAATAGTTGGTCCCACAGCAGTGGGGAAAACCACACTCTCTATTCACTTAGCAGAGCAGCTTGGGACCGAAATAGTCTCTGCTGATTCTCGTCAGTTTTTTAGGGAGCTAACTATTGGAACTGCAAAGCCAACAAAAGAAGAGCTGGGAAGGATCCCACATCATTTCATTGATTCCCATTCGATCTTAGAACATGTAAGTGCAGGTGTATTTGGTAGAGAGGCACTGAATAAAATCAAAAGTCTTCATGATTCGCATGCTGCAGTTGTAGCAGTAGGTGGTTCTGGCTTATACCTAAAAGCCTTATGGGAAGGTTTTGATGAAATGCCTGAAGTACCCATTTCGATTCGTAATCAGTTGAACAGGGAATTGGAACTTCATGGATTGAATGAACTTCTGGAAGAACTCCGTACAAAAGACCTGGAATACTACAATGCTGTCGACCGAAACAATGGTCAACGCGTGATCAGAGCGCTGGAAGTAATCAGAGCAACGAACAAGAAATTTTCAGAGTTTAGGAAAAACGAATTCGTAGACCTTCCCTATCGCAACTTAAAGATTGGGTTAAACAGAGATCGAGAAGAGCTGTACGGCCGAATAGATCAGCGAATGGACGCAATGATTGCGGATGGCTTATTTGAGGAAGCGAGTGCTTTATTTGATCTCCGACAACATAATGCATTGCAAACGGTGGGGTATAAAGAAATATTTGGATTTATCGAGGGCAGCTACGACAAGAATGAGGCAGTCAGATTGCTCAAAAGAAATTCCAGAAGATACGCTAAACGTCAGTTGACCTGGTTTAGTAAGTATGATGATATCCATTGGTTCCAGCCTGATCAGGAGCAGGAGATAAAAAATCTGATTGTATCGCAACTGATGTAAAATAGAATTGTGTTGCTTTGTCTTAATCATGGAAGCCAAAAAGATTTTGATCATCACCTATTACTGGCCACCCAGCGGTGGTGTAGGGGTACAGCGGTGGATGAATTTTTCGCTTCAGCTACTTGAAAGGAATTGGGTGCCGATAATTCTGACACCTGAGAATCCCCAGTTCGAATTGAAGGATGATCAGTTAGTGAAGAAGGTAAGATCTCTTGAAGTGCACAAGGTTCCTATTTGGGAGCCATTTCAGGTTTTTCATCGCCTTACGGGTAATAAGGAACGAAAAAATGTTAAACAAGGCCTAGTCATGGAAAAAACCACTAGGTCTTTCTTTGACCGATTGTCTGTTTGGGTGCGTGGGAATTTCTTTATTCCTGATCCTCGTGTTTTCTGGGTGAGAAAGGCCGCCGACTACGCCATTGAACTCATTGATAGAGAAGACATTTCTACGATAGTAACTACAGGACCGCCACACAGTATTCATCTAATTGGCAGAAGGATCAAAAGAAAAACGGAGGTGAGCTGGCTTGCAGATTTTCGGGATCCCTGGAGCAAGTGGGACATATTGGAAAAATTGAATACCTCTGCTTTAGCAATGTATTTGCACCGACAGCTAGAATCTTCGGTCTTGAACGAGGCAGATAAGGTCACTACCGTCAGCGATCGGCTGGCAAAGTCACTGGGTGGGGTTGAGGTGTTGCACAATGGCTACTCGCCTTCCGACCCGTTTCAAAATGAGCCAGATCCAAACTCATTTACAATAGGATATTTTGGACTGCTCAACGAACTGCGAAACCCTTCCAGGCTCTGGATGATGCTGGATCAGATGTGTAGAGAAAATGCTGAATTTGCTTCAAAACTGAAGATCCGTATAGGAGGGAATGTCGCAATGTCAATACGAGATGAGTTAAGTCGTTTTCATGAACTGGTGGACTGCGTTGAATACTTAGGTTATCTTTCACATGAGGAAGTAATACAAGAATATAAGAAGTGCAACCTGCTCCTACTATTATTGAACAAATCAACCAATGCTCAATGGATTTTGCCGGTTAAATTTTTCGAATACTTAGGTGCGAATAGGATGATCTTGGGACTAGGACCCAAAGACAGTGACTTGGGAGACCTTATGAGTGGATCAGATGTCGGAGAGCTTTTACAATACAGTGACATTCAAAATATGAGAATATTTATTGAGGATGTGTATGAGAATGATCGGTATCCAACTGAGGCAGATATAACACGTCTTTTAGAGCGCTTTTCACATAAAAATCTGGTAACTATTTTAGATCGAATTTTACAGAGTATAAATTAATTGGCTACGGGACTAACCTAGATATGACAAATTCCTTTATTGTTGGTGATGCAGGCGGTACAGGTACTCAATGGAGGGTAGTGAGAGGTGGAGAGATTCTTCAGTTTGAAACCATTGGATTCAATGCGTACACTCACAACCTAGACGATTTAAAAACGAACATCCAACAAGTGTTTGGCGACTTCATCGACAAGGATTCTCCGAAATACATTTATGCTGCGGGGGTCGATACGATTCA
Organism: uncultured Roseivirgaceae bacterium; assembly: GCA_964591785.1. Classification (GTDB taxonomy): domain Bacteria; phylum Bacteroidota; class Bacteroidia; order Cytophagales; family Cyclobacteriaceae; genus Ekhidna. Next base: position 21,334 of record CAZQDI010000011.1, on the reverse strand, counting down.
GCAAAAGGAGGAGGTAACCACTCAATTGGGGAGCATCTTCCACGCTAATGTGATGATCGAAAATGATCTGGTGGGAGTAGCCAGGTCGCTATGCGGAAAAGAACAAGGTAATGTCTGTATTCTGGGCACAGGATCTAACGCATGCTATTATGATGGTGAAAGTGTGAATAAAGTAAGTGCATCTTTAGGATATGTGCTAGGTGATGAAGGGAGTGGTGCTGATTTGGGCAAGAAACTCATGATGGGGGTTTTTCGAGGGCGTTTTGCGAGTGAAATTGTCACTGAATTTCAAGACAGGTTTCAACTGACTTCCTACGATGCCATCCAGAAGATCTACCATCAACCAAGACCAAATCACTTCTTGGCTTCATTTGCGAAATTTGTCCATGAACATAGAAGTCATCCGGACATATATCAGATGATCTGTGGCGTTTTTGAGAACTTTTTTGATGCGTTCTTTTTTGACTCATCAGCCAAAGAAGTCCCATTTTATTTTTCAGGCTCGATCGCATGGCATTTTTCTGATATTTTGGGAGACGTTGCCAAAAAGCAAGGACTTCATATCAGACATATCGCTCAATCTCCGATTTCTGGGCTTGTACTGTATCACCAACAATATGGATAAAAGTTTAACCGAATCAGATTCACCCTACCGACACCTGGAACAAATGAGTACGTCGGAGTTGGTCCAGCACATCAACCAAGAGGATCAAAAAGTAGCCAAATCCGTATCTGATAAACTCCCACAAATCAATACGCTAATTGATCAGATTGTTCCACGAATGTTGGATGGTGGAAGACTTTTTTACGTCGGTGCTGGCACCAGTGGAAGGCTTGGGATTGTAGACGCTTCTGAATGCCCACCGACTTTTGGTGTTTCTCACGATTTGGTGATTGGCTTAATTGCGGGTGGGGATGGTGCCATCAGAAAAGCGGTCGAGTTTGCCGAAGATGATCCTGAGCAAGGCTGGAAGGATCTTCAGGCTTACAGTCCAACCAAAAATGATTCTATCATTGGTATCGCTGCTTCGGGTAGAACCCCATACGTGATTGGCGCGGTCAAGAGTGCAAGAAGGCATGGGCTTTTGACAGGTTGTGTTACTTGCAATTCGGAAAGTTCACTTGCCGAAGCCGTGGAATGTCCGATAGAAGTCTTGGTGGGCCCGGAATTTGTGACTGGTAGCACTCGGATGAAAGCCGGTACCGCTCAGAAAATGGTTTTAAATATGATTTCGACTGCAGTCATGATCAAATTAGGAAGAGTCAAAGACAATAAAATGATCGATATGCAGCTTTCCAACGCCAAATTGGTCGAGCGTGGAATCCGGATGATCGTAGAGAAATCCGGCATTGACATCCACGAAGCAAAAGAGTTACTAAAAGCTCATAAATCGGTAAGAAAAGCTCTGGACTTTCTAAGGCATCATTAAATTAATGTTAACAATCTTACGTCAAGATTGTCCAATTTAGTCTTCGTTTGGATGTTTTAAGTGGTTATCTAAGTTTGAATGTTCTCCAAAGAATATGCTGTTACCTGACTGTTAATATTTAGATCAAAAGTTAAAATTCCGGAAAAGTATGCTGTAATAGTAGATTCTATTTTTGCGCAAACTTTTAATCTAATAACAATCACAGATGAGAAAATTTTTACTAGTTGCAATTGCATTGATCGGTGCAAGTTATGCCTTTGGCCAGGGGCAAACGACTGCATCGATGAATGGAAGAATCGTAGATGGTAATGGTGAGCCTCTTATTGGTGCTACAATCATTGCTACGCATACACCCACTGGATCTGAGTGGGGTAATATTTCAGACGTAGATGGATTTTATAGGTTGACAAACCTAAATGTTGGAGGTCCTTACAAATTGGTGGTGACCTACGTTGGCTTTGAGACCCAGGAAAAAGAGGGCATTTATTTGTCTCTTGGGCAGAAGCTGTTCCAAAAGTTTGAGCTTAGCGAAAATGCAACAGCCCTAAACGAAGTTGTTGTTACTGCCAGCCAGGGTGCGATTATCGATGGTAACCGAACAGGTGCCTCCACTTTTGTTGGTGAGCGACAGATCAATTCTGTTCCTAACGTCGGTCGATCCGTTGGTGACTTCTTAAGATTAACACCACAAGCGACCGTAAACGAAGGCGGCGACGGTCTTGAAATTTCAATTGCAGGTCAAAACAACAGATACAATGCCATCTACATTGATGGTGCGGTAAACAATGATGTGTTCGGTTTGGCTGCCTCTGGTACAAATGGAGGGCAAACAGGAGTTTCTCCGATCTCGATCGACGCAATCGAAGCATTTACAATCAATGTGGCTCCTTTTGATGTTAGGCAATCAGGATTTGCCGGGGGATCCGTAAGTGCGATTACCAGAAGCGGTACGAACGAATTTGAAGGTTCTGCATACTACCTGGTAAGAAACGAGTCTTTAGCTGGAAAGACTCCATTAGAAAATGGACAACAGTCTACAACCAGAGAAAGATTGGCTGAATTTTCCGCAAAGACTTACGGTTTGCGAGTTGGTGGACCCATCATCAAAAACAAACTATTCTTCTTTGCTAGTGCAGAGATTCAAAGGGATGAGACTCCACAGCCATTTAACTTGGATAACTACAACGGTGAAGCCACACTTGACGACATCAATGAGCTAGCCAGTTTTGTTCAAAACACTTACAACTACGATGTAGGGTCTTGGGATAATAATACTGCTTTTCTGGATAGTGATAAGTTTCTTGCAAAGCTGGATTGGAACTTCAATCAAAATCATAAAATCACTTTCCGCCATGCCTATACAAAAGCGGAGAACCTTGAAGCGAGAAGATCTTCTTCAAGTGGTATCCGATTCATCAATGGTTCAGAGTTTTTTGTGGCTGAAACAAACAGTTCATCCATTGAGGTAAAGAGTACGTTTGGAAACAGGATCTCCAACAGCTTCACAGTTGGTGCTACTTTCCAGCGAGATGACAGAGACCCATTCGGAAATCCGTTTCCAGCGGTAGAAATTGATGATGGAAGAGGCAGCTTCGTATTTGGTGCTGAGACCTTCTCTACAGCCAATTTGCTTGACCAGGACATCATCACGATCAATAACAACCTAGAGTATTACGCTGGTCGTCATACCTTCTTGATTGGAGCAAACGTTGAGCTTTACCGAACGAAAAACCTGTTCATCCCATTCAATTATGGTGACTACGAGTGGGACAGATCAACTCCTATCAACGGAACTGATCTTGCTGACTTCCTTGCAGGAGAAAATGCTGATTTCTTCATCAGAAGTTATTCGCTACAGGATAATGTTACGGGAGATGAATCCATTGCTGGAGTTGAGTTCCGAGGAGCACAGTATGGATTCTACATCCAGGATGAGTTTCAGGCCAATGATAAATTGACTTTGACACTTGGTTTAAGAGGAGATCTTTCAACGTTTGACGATACGCCGGCAAACCAGGATTTCAATACCAGAACCATTCCTTTGCTTGAAGCTGCTGGATATGATCTGGGCGGAGCTCAAACAGGACAATTTATAGATCCACAATTCTACTTCTCTCCCCGATTCGGATTCAACTATGATTTGAATGGAGATCAGACTACTCAGATCCGAGGTGGATGGGGAATCTTTACCAGTAGAATTCCTTTGGTATGGCCAGGCGGGGCATACAACAACAGTGGAGTGAATAGAGGTACTTACCTAAGCTTTGGATCGGATCCATTCAACCCTGATATCAACGCACAGCCTCCCGGTGAAGTAGATGTAAACAATCCAACCCCATCGGGAGATATAGACTTGTTTGTGAGCGATTTCAAAATCCCTCAGGTCTGGAAAGCTAACCTGGCGGTTGATCATAAGTTACCTGGTGGTATTGTTGCGACGGTTGAAGGTCTGTATACCAAAACAATCAATGGACTGTTGTATAGCAATTTGAATGTAAGTCAACCTACCGATAATCTGGAAGGTACTCCTGATGACCGACCAATCTTTGGTGGCGGCCAAGTAGACGATACCTACGGAAGAATCATCCTGGGTGACAACACAGACAAAGGGTATTCTTACAACATCACAGGTACGTTGACTAAGCCCTTTGAAAACGGATTCCAAGGATCGCTATCTTACTCTTACGGGGATGCTTTTGCAGTCTTTGATGGAACTTCATCTCAAAACTCTTCACAGTGGAGAGGTATCTACACAGTAGATGGTAGAAATGGTTTTAATGAATTGCAGCGATCTGACTTTTCTCAAGGACACAGGGTATTAGCAACCGTATCCTACAGAAAAGAATATGCTGGTTTTGGAGCGTCTCAGATTTCATTCATCTATGAAGCGAGATCCGGAACACCTTACAGCTACATCTATGGAAGTGGTGATGACATCAACCAGGAAGACTCACGAAACCGAGCCTTGGTCTATATTCCTGCAAGCAGAGATGAGATTGTCTTGGTGGAAAATGGAGACCTTACTCCTGATGAGCAGTGGGATCTTCTTGATGCTTACATTGAAAACAATGATTACTTAAGAGATAATCGTGGTAAGTACGCGAGAGCGAATGAGAATAGAACTCCTTTTACGAGCATTGTCGACCTGAAATTTGCGCAGGATTTCTTCTTGGAGATGGCTAATGGGAAACGAAACACTTTGCAGTTCACTGTGGAGATTTCAAACTTCACCAACATGCTAAACAAGAACTGGGGCAAACGATACAACAGGCAGTCATTTGGAGTGGAATTATTAGAGTTTGAAGGATTTCAGGATAATTCAACAGTTCCTACCTACTCATTCACACCATTCAATTTAGACGAGCCAAGCTTCCAGGCATATGGAAATTTTGACGATGCTGGTATCCAAAGCTCAAGATGGCAGATGCAATTAGGGTTTAGATACATCTTCAACTAATTCCAATCTTGTTGACAATTTCAAATAAGAAAAAAATGAAAAACATATATAAAATAGGATTATTTACTCTTGCCTCACTTCTCATTTTTGTGAGTTGTAAGGAGGATGATGTGTTGGCAGATCCTGCAGCTTCATTTACTTCTGTAAGTGTGATCGGATCGAACACCGTCACGGCCGTACCTGGCGCGACGGTGGCAATTACTGTCAATGTTAGAGCTTCGGCAGGTATTGCAAGCTTAAATGTAAATGGAGTAGCAGTTACAGTGACTGAAGGTGCTATCGACGAAGATATTACCTATGACTTTACAGTACCAGCGTCCACAGCGGTAGGAACACCTGTAGCGGTTACTTTTACTTTATTTGATGCGGATGGAAATACTGACACAGCAGACGTTACCATTACTACCCTTGAAGATCCAAGTATGTGGGCTCAGGTTGGTAGCATTACCATTGGTGGTGAAGGTGCGGCTGAAATTTCTGCATATGATACTGCGACCATGCAATTGTTTGTCGTAAATAATGATGGTGGAAGTACGATCGACGTGATTGATTTCTCCGATCCCGCTACACCTACCAGCGCATCTTCTATTGATGTTTCTACCTTCGGTGGAGGCGCAAACAGTGTAGCTGTTTCTCAGGGAAGACTGGCAATTGCAGTAGAAGCTAACTCTGCTCAGGACAATGGCGTAGTGCTCGTTTACAGTACTTCTGCTCTGACAGGTACCCCGTCTCAATACACAGTAGGACCACTTCCTGACATGGTTACATTTACTCCGGATGGAGAGTCGATCCTGGTAGCAAACGAAGGTGAGCCTAATGATGATTATACGACCGATCCGGAAGGATCTGTTTCGATCATCAATTTCTCGAGCTTGACTGACGTAACGTCCGGAACCGTTACGACACTTGGCTTTTCTGCATTCAATGGCGATGAAGCTGCTCTTGAAGCACAAGGACTAAGAGTTTCTGGTTTGAATGCCAACCTAGCCCAGGACGTAGAGCCTGAATACATTACGATCACAGCAGATTCAGAAACTGCTTACGTGGCTTTGCAAGAAAACAATGGCCTTGCAGTTGTCGACATTGCAACTGCTACAGTGACCTCTATTGTACCTCTTGGGTTTAAAGATTATCGCGAAAATGGACTGAGACTAGATCCTTCAGATGAAGATGGTACGGTCTCCTTCCGAACCGTAGACTTCCCGCTTTTCGGAGTGTACCAACCAGATGCGATTTCTACATTTAATATTGGTGGAACTGAATACATCATCTCTGCGAATGAAGGAGATGGTAGAGAGTATGAAGGAACACCTGGTTTCATTGATGAAGCCAGAATTGAAGATCTGACGCTGGATCCAGGAGTATTTGAAGAAGCTGCAGCGTTTCAAGCGGAGTCCAACTTTGGTAGACTTTTAGTAATGACGGATTTGGGAGACACTGATACAGATGGCGACTACGATGAGCTTTACACTTATGGTGCGAGATCATTCTCAATCTGGAGTGCAGCAGGCGAGTTAATCTGGGATAGTGGCAACGAACTTGACGAGCAAGCATTGGCTGCCGGCGTCTACGCCGATGGAAGAAGTGATGCAAAATCTACAGAACCAGAAGGGGTGGTAGTTGGAGAAATCAATGGCTCCACCTATGCTTTTGTTGGTCTGGAGAGAGTCGATGCAGTGGCAGTATACGATGTGTCAACACCTTCTTCTCCAATGTTCCTTCAGTTGCTTCAGACTGGAGACGCACCAGAAGGATTGGTATTTATCCCTGCTAGCGAAAGCCCAAATGGAAGAAGTCTTCTGGTAGTGAGCTGCGAGGATGATGGTACGGTTTATGTGTATCAAACGAATTAAGAAATTCGCTTATATATAGGTTAAAAACCCTGGCCACTGCTGGTCAGGGTTTTTCTTTTTAGAATCTCCCTGTACATTTGATTCATGCATACCATCAGGCCATATGAGCGCTGGAATCAATACTATAATTCCAGCTACGATGAGCTTTCACCGTTTTCGGGAAAAGAGTACAATTATGACATCTACTCAGAAAACATTTATGGCTACTACATTGACCCTGCATGGGACTTTTTTGGATCAGAAACCCTGTACCTTAAGATCATTTTTGCAGATTATGAACTGGGTTTTGCAGTGATCGAGTTGATTGGAGAATGGAACGATGCGATCAACAACGACATTATGCTATTCAAACGAAACATCATTGAACATCTATCCCACACTGGAATCAACCAATTTGCTTTGATCGGAGAAAATGTGCTGAATTTCCATGGCAGTGATGATTGCTACTACGAAGAATGGTTTGAAGATGTAGAAGACGGTTGGATCGCAGCGATTAATTTCAGAGACTTTGTCATGGAGGAGATGAAACGCTTCAATATTGACAATTATATCAACATGTCTGGAAGTCTGATGATCGAAAAATGGAGAACATTAACACCCCAACGATTTTACCAACTGGTAGATAATCTGATTCAAAGAAGGTTGGCAATCTAGACCTGTTCTTTGGCTTTAATTTTTTCCAATGCCGTGTTGACGTCGTAAGTGTTTAATCGTCCAATTACTTCCTCGCTCAATTTGAGAAAATCCTCTGCGACGTTGCTTTCTTCGGTAATGGTGTAGATCGACTTACTGAACTGATGTGCTTCACTCACCCGAACGGACTCCCGGATTCGCTGTTTGAGAATCAGGTTGCCTAATTCTTTCTCAGCCTTTTCTATCACTTCCCGATGGTACAAAGTGCTTTTACGAAACTGATTGAAGAAAATGCCTAAAATATCAATGGGCTTTTCTTTTTTAATCTCTGCCAAATAGGTCAATAACTGCTTGAAGCCAGAGTTGGAGAACGAGTCAGGGATCGCAGGGATGAGAATGCTATCAATGTTGGCGATGAAGGACTTTACAGTCACGCCAAAATGCGTAGGGAAATCCAGTAAGATGAGGTCATACTTGCTTCTGACTGAAGATAATAATCCGTATGTAATGGTTTGCCCAAAAGAGATGAATTGACTGTTGGATTCCAACGTCGACATTTTAAAATCACCTTGGATCAGGTCCAGGTAGGGATTGATCTTGATGGGGTTGATTTCTGGAATCGTGTTGTGCAGGAATTTGCTGGTGAGTTGGTAAATGTTGTGCTCCTTCTGGTCATACTCAGAATCCAGAAGGCTCTGGCTTAGGTTGCATTGGGGATCACAATCGATTACCAGGACTTTGTAAGCTCTGGACCAGCTATAGGCCAGACTTAACGTGGTGCTTGTCTTACCGACACCACCTTTAAAGTTGTAAACGGCGATGATATTTGCCATTTGGACAGGTCAGGTTTAGGAGATAGGTGTTTCTGACCTTTAAGTTAAAATAATTCGGCGATACGTTCAGTATTCACTATTGGTCAGTGGGTGGTGAGACTTCTGCAATCTCAGAGATCAGGTATTTTTTCTTTGATTTTACTTCCAGGCAAACTGAGCGGGTTCTCTTCTTTTCTACTTTTAGAAATAGTCTTTTATTGAAATAGAACTGTTCGCCAATTCCGATGTCTTTGAGGAGAATTACTTGTTTATCTGAGTCGTAAAGCTTTAGAATTTGGTACAGACGCGGATCCGAACAGCTGGAGGCCTTAGGATTTTTGAAGTAATGATTCAGGGCTGCCAATACGGAAGGAGGAAAGATCTCTGTCTTCAGCATGGGGGTGGCTACCTCTCGAAAGCACTGCTTCCATTCTTTCCCATGGGGCTGGATTTTTCTTCCGTACTGATTAAATGCAATGAGGTGGGCCACTTCATGCAGGTAGGTGACTAAAAAAGCATAGGGATTCAGATCATTGTTAATGGAGATGAGCTGTTTTCTGCTTTGGAAGTTATAGCGGTAATCACCCATTTTACTTTGCCTGGCTTTCTTCACTTTGAACTCGAAGTCCAAGCGTTGGTAGAGCTTATTGCAGTACTGGACTGCTCCCTCCGGGACAAATCTGGCGAAGACCTCTTCTGAAGTCATTTTTTTCTGAACACCACTTTAATGGGCACACCTCTGAAATCAAAATGTTCGCGAAGTCGATTGGAAAGGTACCGTTGGTAAGGCTCCTTTACATACTGGGGGAAATTGCAAAAGAAGGCAAACGTAGGTGTGGGCGTCGGCAACTGGGTGATGTACTTGATTTTAATGTAGTGGCCCCGAACTGCAGGTGGAGGATAGTTCTCGATGTCTTTGCTCAATAATTCGTTGAGCTTTGAGGTAGAAATTTTTCGTGACCTGTTTTCATGAACGTCCAATGCCAGCTCCAACGTCTGCAAGATCCGTTGTTTGTTGAGCACTGAAGTGAAAATAATCGGGATGTAGCTCATAGGTCCAAGTCGTTCTCCAAATCCCTTCTTAAAATCATCTGCAGTCTTGGTGTCCTTCTCGATCAGATCCCATTTATTCACCATCAAGACAATCCCCTTTTTGTATTTATCTGCTAATCCAAGGATGTTCATGTCTTGTGATTCCAAGCCTGTTGCGGCATCGATCATTACGATGCAGACATCTGAATCCTGAATGGCCTGGATGGCTCGAAGGACCGAGTAGAATTCAATGTCTTCACGTACTTTGGATTTTTTTCGGATCCCTGCCGTATCAGTTAGGATGAAGTCTTTGCCAAATTGAGTGTACCTGGTGTTAACAGCATCTCGTGTCGTTCCTGCAATGTTTGTGACGATGCTACGTTCCTTACCAATTAATGCGTTGACCAGGGAAGATTTTCCCACGTTGGGCCTTCCAACAATCGCTAGCTTCGGCACCGAATCTTCCTCCGGTTCTTTTTCATCCTCAAAATGGGCCGAAAGCTCGTCCAGTAAATCACCTGTCCCAGAACCGCTTGCGGACGCAATAGGGAAAATGGGTGCATCCAGTCCCAATGAATAAAATTCGTTGGCAGCCAGCGATCGCTCCTGGTTGTCCGCTTTGTTGGCCGCAATGAACAGAGGTTTGTTGATTTCCCGGATGACGTTGGCAAAATCGGAATCAAGTCCGTGTAACCCCGTGTCGCAGTCCACCATAAATAGGATCACTGTGGCTTCTTCGAGTGCTTCCTTTACCTGCGAACGAATGGCCTCTTCGAAGATGTCATCGGATCCTTCCACATAGCCTCCGGTATCTATGACTGTAAAGTTCTTGCCGTTCCATTCACCGTATCCATAGTGACGATCCCTGGTCACCCCGGACTCGTTGTCCATGATGGCCTGCTTCCGTTCAATCAGCCGATTGAAAAGTGTGGACTTGCCCACATTGGGTCTACCTACAATTGCGAGGATGTTTGCCATGATTCGGTTTTAAATGGGACGCGAATTTAACAAAATGTAAGGTGAAAAAGATCCTACTCATATCCATTGCCAACTCTCAATGTATCAAGTTCAATCGGTACAGCATTTACTGAATCCATTAGTAGGGAATCGCTTCGTAGCGCCGCACCTAATGAATCCAGTCGGAGCCGATAGTCTGCTTTTAGTAGCTGCAGCCGTTCCTCTGCCAGTTCCAGGGCCTTGCTCATCACCTCATCTTCGCCGTTTCGAATGCCTGCGATCGTCGGTGTTACTTCATGATCCAAACGTACTCCGACCCGTTGCACTTCCGATTGGTCCGGGTAGAAAATGCCCGTTCCCGAAAACTGAGTATTCAGGTTCTGAATGAGTGCAAATCGGGACACTGCTCCATTCGTGCCGGCTGTCTGACTACCTACGGTAACCACGTCCGGGGCGGTCTGCAGGCACATGCAAGTGAACTCTCCATGACCCTGGGTGGTGGCATTGACCAAAAGGATGACCTGGCCTCGGTAGTAGTCTTCATTTTCGGCTCCACAGGAGCTTTCACCTGCCCAGGTGAACATTCCGGGATACGAAAAATCGGGCTTAACAAAACGGGCAAAAACACTGGATGAAGGTTTTAAATAGTTGGCAAGCGCTCGGTAAGTGCCCTTTGGAGCGTTTCGAATGTCAATGATCAACACTTTCGTATCCATGAGTTCGCCCATGATGTTCTGCACCTCATTGGACTCCAGTCGATCCAGATCGATGTACCCGACCGAGTCTCGCGGAATGCTCCACTTGGCTTTTGGAGCAGACTTTGAATAGGAGATTTCTGCATAGGAATAGAGGTTTAACTGGTCGCTGCGAATGATTCCATTCCGGTCGATCGTTACATTCACCTGGTCCTGCAGACCCATGAAGAGCGTATGGTAAACGCTTCGTTCTTTTACGGCCTCATTGGACCCCCAAACATACCTGGCATGCGATTGATGGACTGCCTTGGTAGGCCTGCCATTGACGCTGGTAATGACATCGCCAACTTGCAGGTTTGCCTCGCGCGCTTTGTCCGGATCGATGATTTCGGTCACAATAGCAGAATTTTCCACCATCTCAATCTTCGCGGGCAGGTAGTTGTAGTAGGGCATTTGATCCAACGTTTTGGTGACAAGTCCAGCATGACTGTCATCAGCCCGTACGGTCAGCTCCAACATGGCCTTGTGAAAATCCAGCTTGTTTTGCGCTGCTAGGAAGACCGGGATCATTTCGAGGAGTACCTCATCCCAATCCTGGTCTGTCTGGTATTTGTAAGGAAAGAAATACTCGATGTAGTTCCAATACCTGAATAAGGGGAGCAGCCGGTAGTTTTCGTCGCTCAGGTTCAGGTCATAATAGCCGCTTTCACTTTTTGGCATGAATTGTCCGGCTTTGCCCATTTCCACGTAGTGGTGGGCGCCTTGAAAGCGATTTTTCTCAATGTCTTTGAACGTAGCCCGAAGCTCGCTAGAGAATCGGCTGCTTTGTGTCCAGCTCAGATCAAAGTTTTTTTGAAACGGCGCTGAATTGCGTCGCTTGCACTGTTGGCAAGGTTTCCTGGGGCCAAACGCATAAATCCAGCGACTCATGTAGGTGTCCAATTGGTCGTAGGTGGTGATGTTGCTGGTGTTCTGCAAGACCTTGATCAATTTATCATCCCAGTCATACACCCCTGTGCCAACTTTGGGATGGTAGTACTTTAAGAATCCCCAAACCTTGCAAGTGAGTGCTAGGCGATCCACTTTGGAAAGGGTATTGGCTTCCGATGGAACGGAGGGGGAGAACGAGCTAAAGAAGAGAAAGAGTAGTAGGAGGGGAAAGGCTTTTCGCATGGTTGAGCAGGTTACGGATTAGTATCCAAACCTAGTCAATTTTCGATCATCTTTTCGCCAATCCTTTTCCACTTTGACGAAGGTTTTTAAGTTGATTTTCTTGCCGAAGAAGGCTTCCATGTCTTTCCGGGCATCGGTGCCTACTTTTTTGATGGATTCAGCCTTTTTGCCAATGATGATTCCTTTTTGACTATCTCGTTCAACGAAGATCTCTGCTTCGATATGGATGATTTGATCTTCCTCTTTGAAGCTGGTCACCACCACCTCTGAACTGTAGGGGATTTCCTGTTTATAGTGGATGAAGATCTTCTCACGAATGATCTCCGAGCAGATGAACCGCTCACTTTTGTCTGTAATTTCATCTTCCGGGAAGTAAGGGGGGTGATTCGGTAGCAATTCAAGGATGCGGGTCAGCAGTTCCGTTGTTCCTTGCTCCTCCAGAGCGGAGATGGTACGAATTTCGAGCTCAGGGTAGAGCTCGTTCCAGTACTGCATCTTGTCGTGACTTTGCGAGCCTTTGTTCAGGTCTGTTTTATTGATCAGAAACAAAACGGGGGCGGTTGCATTCAACGCCATTTCCACCAATTGGGGATAAGCGTTTTTATCTTCCAGCGCGACCATAAAGAGAATGATGTCCGCATCGTCCAGGGCGGTACGTACGTAGCCCATCATTTTCTCCTGGAGCTTGTAGGCCGGGTCGATGGCCCCTGGGGTATCGGAAAATACGATCTGGTGATTGGACTCTGTCAAAATGCCGAACATACGCTGCCGGGTCGTTTGAGCTTTGCTGCTGGTGATGGCTAGTTTTTCACCCATCAGGACATTGAGTAGGGTCGATTTTCCTACATTGGGACGACCGATGATGTTAACGAATCCGGACTTGTGATCGGAAGCTATTTTTTTCAAGATTATCTTATTGTTACGCTTGGCAGAAACACAAATTTATTTAATTTTGCCGTCCACATCGCGGGATGGAGCAGTTGGTAGCTCGTCGGGCTCATAACCCGAAGGTCGCAGGTTCGAGTCCTGCTCCCGCTACTAAGAGAATTAGGCAGTTATGAAAATAGCTGCCTTTTTTATTTTGCAAGGTTAAACATGTGAGAGATTGCCTTCTGCTGTGGTTTCCATTACAAGCAGTGGCGTTCAGGACAATTCTTTTTCTGAATTTCTGGTTACAGAATAGGTACAATAATTGGAAACTCTTTAGAAGATAACACTGAACCCCAAACGATAAGAACATCAAAGTATGGCTTAGGCATGGCAAAGGATAACTCTGCAGCTTCGGTTTTATTGTAAGTCATTTATCATAACGAAGCCCAACATCTAGGTAAAAGATAACAATGGATGGTCCTTCTCTTCGATCCTTGCTGTAGTCGACCGTTACACACCTAGCTAAACCCTCCATCCAATTCCTATCTGCGAACTCATTTGCAAATACTGTGGCGTACATTTCTATGCGACAGTGAGTATCTCTTGACGAGATTTTTGATTTAAAGATTTGCCTGATTCAAGGCTTATTATGCCTTATGATCGGTGCAGTTTGGATCTTTTTTTATACAAGAGTTTCTAGTAAATGGAAATATTTGATAAAGATCAAAATGAAGAAGTTAAGAGTAATTTTTTGGACAGCCCAAAAGTTGCCTATTTCACGTAAACCCCGCTTGTGAAGCGGGGTTTACGTGACTAACATAAGAGGATTACTACGACTCACATAGTATCGTTTGTTCGGAAGATAGTTCGGAGATATCTTGCTCCGATGTTTCTCCATTTTCGGTTACCAGGACAAGGTTGTCACAGGTGCCGTCTCCATAGTCGATGATTCTTTCTTCTGCTCCGGATACGGTTCTGATTACGCCTTCCGAGTAGGTGGTTGTTTCATCCACCAGACAGCCAAAGTCAAAAAACAATTCGGATTCAAGGGTGGTGGTGTAGCTGATTTCTCCTTGTCTGAGTACTTCTTCAAGAGCTGTCACCGTTTCGCCATCAAAGGTGGTACTGCTGGAACGAGAGGAGGTATAATTGTATGTTTCTCCATCGCAGCCGACCAAAGTCAAATCCTTACTTATCGTGATTTTAGAATTGAAATCAAACGATTCGCCAAATTCGCCGCTGACCTCAAACGATCCCGTCTGCGCTTCTGAGCCGTTTAGTAAAAGCGCGTCAATGGAAAACTCCTCGTATACGGTTACCTGTGAATAGTTTAGTTCCTCGTCCATCGTAAAATTAATCGTCAGTTTTCCTGACAGGGTGGAAGATTCCAGGGTACAAGACTCTCCGAAGTCGTATACCAGGGTGGTACTGCCATCCTCTTCTTCTTTAAACTCGTATGCATAGCACACTTCGTCCTGTGCCACACGTGCTCCGGCATTTCCGTTCACGGTGTTGTCTGTGTCAGAAAACCCGAAGTCTTCTAGCTGTTGCAAACTTGAAATAATCGCGTCGTAGTTTTCAAGTGATCCGGACTGCACGCTTGGCTCGTCGCTGTCGCTGCATCCAAAACAGACCAGTAGCAAGCAAGCACTGGTCATACTGATTTTGTTTAATACCTTTTTCATTGAATTGACATTTAAGTTTTCCGTTCATTATGTTCCAATTGCCATTAGAACGGCTTTTCAGGCCCCAACTCACGGCAGAAATGTCCCTATTCTTATCGAACGGACAGTTTTTTGGCTGAAACGGACGGATGACGCTTTCGGCTGGATCCTCATCCTATGGAAAAAGTACCAAAAGTGGGTAATGAAGTTAAGTTTTTAAACAAATGATTAAATCATCCGTATGAAGTGTATATTTGCAATCATGGCTGAAGAATTAAATACCGAAGAGAAAATCAAAGAAGTAGCCGCTTCCTTGTTTATGAAGCAAGGATTCGCAGCAACGAAGACCCGGGATATAGCCGAGAAAGCAGGAATTAACCTCGCCCTGCTCAATTACTACTACCGGAGCAAGGAGAAGCTTTTCAACAAAATAATGATGGAAGTAATTTCCGTCTTTATGAAAAGCATCTTCAAGATTTTTCAAGACGAAAAGACCACATTGGAGGAGAAGTTTGAACTGATCGCCACGAAATACATCGATCGCATCAAATCAAACCCGGATATTCCCAATTTCATCTTGAATGAGTTACGATCCAGGCCAGAAGAGTTTTTCAATAAAATAATAGAAGGAAAGAAGCTACAGGAGCTTTACATCTACAAGCAACTGGTTGAAAGCATGGGAGAAGAAAAAGCACGGGAAATTAATCCCATTCACATTATGATGAATCTCATGAGTCTCACGCTATTTCCGTTTGTCGGCAAACCAATGCTACGGCTGGTGACCGGGGTGGACAACGAACAATTTACTGAAATGATGGAAGAAAGGAAAAAGCTAATCCCATATTGGATCATGCAAATGATCAGTTAAAAAAATTTGCTTACAAATTAAACAAATGATTAAAACGAATATTTAAAAAATATCATATGACATACAGAAAGCTTTTGATGATCCTCACACTCTCAGCATACATTTCCTCGCAAGGACTGGCTCAGTGGAAGGAGCTGTCGCTAGATAGTTGCATTGCCAAATCTGAGCGTAATTATCCGCAGATAGCTCAGTACGCGCTTGTCGCGCAATCAACTGGTTTTTCTCTGGAAAATGCACAAAAAGGAAAGTATCCTCAAGTGAGCATAGTGGGGCAAGCGACCTACCAATCGGAAGTCACTTCTTTACCGGGTAGTGCTGGTATGGGTGTTCCGGAGTTAAGCAAGGACCAGTACCAGCTGTACGGAGAGGTCAATCAACCCCTCACCGGACTGGCAGTAATCAATCAGGAGAAAAAGCTCATAAAGAACGATGGGGAAGTAAATCGTGCGGACCTGGAAACTAAGCTCTATGCCATCAAAGAGCGTGTAAGCGATCTCTTTTTCGGCATTCTATTGGTTCAGGAACAGCTCAGGCAGAGCGACCTGACCAAAGCCGACCTGGAGATGGGAATTAAGGTAATGGACGCATCTGTGCAATACGGGGCCGCCTTGCAAACCAGTGCGGATGTGTTAAAAGCGCAGCTCCTGACGCTGCAGCAGCGGATGATTGAGCAGGAGGCCACACGCGATGGGTATTTGAAGATGCTTGGCCTTTTCATTGGTGAGGAACTGGACAGTTCTATTCCCTTAGCAAGCCCTGCCTCATCTGTGCGCTCGAAACCTATCAACAGGCCTGAGCTCAGGCTTTTTGATGCGAAAATGCAGTCGATTACCCTGCAGGATGGGCTCCTGAAAAAAACCAACCTGCCTCAATTAAGTCTGTTTTTGCAAAGTGGCTTTGGAAGGCCGGCCCTGAATTTCCTCAGCAATGACTTTGAACCCTACTACCTGGGAGGCTTACGCTTGTCGTGGAACCTGTCAAATTTCTATACGAACAAGGGGCAGAAGGCGCTTTTTGACATTCAAAGGAAGACCATAAATTCCGAGAAAGAGACATTCCTTTTCAATACCGGGATGACACTTTCCAATCAGGAAATTCAAATCAGTAAAGCCAAAAAGCTTATTGAGAAGGATCACGAGATTATTGCTTTGCGAGACCGGATTGTCACCACTTCAAGGGCACAGCTGGAAAATGGGGTGATCACGACCACGGATTACAATACCCTGGTCACCGATGCAGACGAAGCACGTCAAGACCTTATCCTGCATCAGGTGGAGCTATTAAAACTAAGAAACGATTTCAAACTAACATCTGGAAACTGATATGATACGCAATTACATCAAATCAATCACATGGCTGCCGACATTGGCAATACTATTCAATGCCTGCGGCGACAGCGCTCGGGTATTCGATGCAACCGGGACATTTGAGGCAGACGAAATCATTGTCTCCTCCGAATCTTCCGGCAAGCTCAGATCTTTCGCGGTCGAAGAGGGCCAGCAACTCGATGCTAACCAGTACCTGGGCTACATCGATACTACCCAATTGGCTTTATCCCGAAAACAACTCCAGGCACAAATTCGGGCTGTTCGAAGCAAAAAGCCGGATGTCTCTGCTCAGCTTGCTGCATTGGAAGAACAATTAAAAGCAGCCGAAACAGAGCAGCGCCGCACCTCGAACTTGTTGCAAGCGGATGCAGCAACGCCGAAGCAGCTTGACGATATCAATGCGCAAATTGACCTTATAAAAGGAAACATTCGTGGACTGAAGACCTCTCTGATGACCAATACCAAAAGCCTAGAGTGGGAGGTAGGGCCATTGGAGGCGCAGATATTGCAAGTGAATGACAAGATCACCAAAAGTAAAATCTTAAATCCCATTAAGGGTACCGTATTGTCCGCTTATGCCGAACCTCACGAACAAATTGGCGTAGGGCAGCCGCTATACAGGATTGCGGACCTAAGTGAGATAACTCTCAAGGCCTACATCTCCGGAGACCAGTTTTCGCAAGTGGCACTGGATCAGCAAGTGGCGGTCTACACTGATGATGGGAGTGGTTCCTTCAAGAAAACAACCGGTACGGTCTATTGGATCGCGGATCAGGCAGAGTTTACCCCGAAGAGCATCCAGACCAAAAATGAGCGAGCAAGCAAGGTTTATGCGATCAAAATCAGGGTCAAAAACGATGGTTCTTACAAAATCGGGATGTACGGGGAGGTGGACTTCAATACTACATTATGAGCCACGTTATCATAGATCACATCTCCAAGTCCTTCGTCAAGGGTGGAAGCCCGGCACTGGACGAGGTCACCTTTGAGGTAGAAGCAGGGTCTCTCTTTGGACTCATCGGGCCAGACGGTGCAGGTAAAACGACGCTTTTCCGCATCTTGACCACGTTACTACTGGCAGATGCAGGCCGAGCTACGGTCAATGGCTGCGATGTGGTTTCCGACTACAAGCAGATACGAAGGCAGGTCGGCTATATGCCTGGCAAATTCTCCCTGTATCAGGACCTGTCGGTGGAGGAGAACCTGCACTTTTTCGCAACCATTTTTGATACTACCCTCGCCGAAAACTATGAACTGATTCGTGATATCTACATCCAGATTGAGCCTTTTAAAGATAGAAAGGCAGGAAAGCTGTCGGGGGGAATGAAGCAAAAACTGGCGCTCTGCTGTGCTCTGATACATCGGCCTACGGTACTTTTTCTGGATGAGCCCACCACGGGAGTGGACGCGGTTTCAAGGAAAGAATTCTGGGAAATGCTGAAAGGGCTGAAAGAGCAGGGAATTACCATTCTGGTCTCCACACCGTATATGGACGAAGCGAGCCTTTGTGAAAGAATAGCCTTAATTCAAAGCGGCAGAGTGCTATCCATTGATACTCCTGCTCAGATTGTGGCCCGTTTCCCAGATCCACTTTTTGCAATCAAAGCAACAGATATGAGTCAGTTGTTACAATCGCTGAGGCAAAGTGAAGCCGTGAAAAGTGCCAATGCTTTTGGCGAATTCCATCACATCACGCTGCATGATCAGCAAATGGATGCTTCCGAGTTACCACGTCATCTCGGGCTGCAGGACACTGAGGTCAAACGAATCCAGCCTACAATAGAAGACTGCTTCATCAACTTAATGTGAAATGAGAAAAGACATTGCCATCGAGACCCACAAGCTTACCAAGCGATTTGGAGATTTTGTTGCTGCCAATGAAATCACGTTTGAAGTAAAACGAGGAGAGATTTTTGGGTTCCTGGGAGCCAATGGAGCTGGCAAAACCACTGCGATGAGAATGCTCTGCGGGCTCTCACGCCCCAGCAGTGGCTCTGGGATGGTAGCGGGATTTGACGTCTACGAACAACCTGAGCGTATCAAGGAAAACATTGGCTATATGAGTCAGAAGTTCTCGTTGTATGAGGATTTGACTGTCGCTGAGAACATCAGGTTCTTTGGTGGTATTTATGGCCTTTCGAGAAAGGAAATCAAAGCTCGCATGGGGCCCCTGCTTCAACGCATCGGTCTGGAGCAAAATAAGGATAAGTTGGTGCACGACCTTCCCTTGGGTTGGAAGCAGAAGCTTTCGTTTTCAGTAGCCATCTTTCATCATCCACAGGTCGTCTTTCTGGACGAGCCAACGGGCGGGGTAGACCCTGTCACCAGGCGACAGTTTTGGGATCAGATCTACGAAGCATCTGATCAGGGCATTACGGTTTTTGTGACTACGCATTACATGGATGAAGCTGAGTATTGCAATCGCATTTCCATGATGGTGGACGGATACATGGAGGCCGTCGACACTCCGGCCAACTTAAAGAAACGATTTCAAGCAGACTCCATGGACGAGGTATTCTATCAACTCGCCCGGGGAGCCAAAAGACAAGCTGATTAATCATGAAACAACTGATCACTTTTATTGGAAAAGAATTCAAGCACGTTTTCAGGGATCAGAAGACCCTGCTTTTATTATTTGGGTTGCCCATCGTGCAAATCGTTCTGTTTGGGTTCGCGCTGACCAACGAAATCAAAGAGGCGAACCTGGTCATCGTAGACTACGCAAAGGATGAAGCCACGCAGAAGATTACCGAGAAGTTTCGAAGCAGCAGCAGCTTCACCTTGAGAGAGTCGGTACTGGGCCATCAGGGAATAGAAACTGCATTCAAGGAAGGTGAGGTAAAAATGGTCATGGTTTTTCCTGCTGATTTTGAAAAGAACCTCGTTGCAGAAGGAAGTGGAGCCATCCAGTTGATTGCAGATGCCACTGATCCTAATACGGCCACCACACTGACCAATCATGCCAACTCGATCATTCGAGACTATGAGCGTGAGATCTCAACTGTCAGGAGTGATTTCACCATTGGGATTGAAACCCGCAATATTTACAATCCCGAACTGAAAGGTACTACCAACTTTGTGCCTGGGGTCATGGCCCTCGTACTTTTGCTCATCTGTGTGCTGATGACCTCGGTTTCGATCGTGAAAGAGAAAGAGAGTGGGACAATGGAGATTTTACTCGTCTCCCCAATAAACCCCTTTTTGGTCATTATCGCGAAAGCGCTTCCGTACCTGATTCTGTCCATTGTCAACCTTTCTGTGATTCTCTTTTTGAGTGTGTACCTCCTGGAAATGCCTATCAACGGCAATGTATTTCTGCTCTTTGCGGTAAGCATCCTGTTGATTATGACAGCACTTTCCCTAGGGTTGCTCATCTCCAATTCTACGGATTCGCAACAGACGGCCATGTTGATTTCACTCATGGGGATGTTACTGCCGACCATGATGTTTACCGGGTTTCTTTTTCCACTGGAAAATATGCCCATGCCATTGCAGATGGTAGCCAATCTGATACCATCGAAGTGGTACTACATCATTGTAAAAGATGTGATGATCAAAGGGCTTGGCTTTTCCGCCATCTGGAAAGAGACCCTTATCCTTACTGCAATGACCCTGGCGCTATTGATCACCAGTATCAGGAAATTTAAAATTCGACTCTCATGAACGTACTGTCTTTTTTACTTCAGAAAGAATTCAAGCAAATTTTCAGGAATCCCACCTTGTTGAGGATGATCCTGATCGTACCAGTCATTCAGCTCGCTATCCTCCCTTTGGCTGCTGATTTTGAAATCAAGAATATCAACGTGGTCATCGTGGATCACGATCATTCTACCTATTCAGCGAATCTGGTGGATAAAATAACGGCTTCCGGATATTTCATTCTAGTGGATTATTGTGCCAGCTCCTCCAAAGGCTTTGACTACCTGGAGTCGGATGCAGCCGATGTGCTACTGGAGATTCCTGCCAATTTCGAGTACAATCTGATTCGGGAAAAGCAGGAGAGTGTGTTCCTGGCCATCAATGCCATCAATGGAACCAAAGCCAATGTTGGGGGGGGATATTTGGCTCGGGTCATTAGTTCCTTCAATCAGGAAGTGAAACTGGAATGGAATACCGGTGCTGAATCTGCGGGCTCCAGGATTGAAACGCATCCGGTCAATTGGTTCAATCCACTCTTGAATTATCAGTTTTTTATGGTGCCTGGCATTCTGGTAGTACTGGTTACCATGGTAGGTGCGTACATGTGTGCATTGAATATTGTAAAGGAAAAGGAGGTAGGCACCATTGAGCAGATCAACGTGACACCCATTAAGAAGTACCACTTCATCTTAGGTAAGTTGATTCCTTTTTGGTTGATTGGAATCTTTGTTTTTACACTGGGACTTTTTTTGGTGGCCAGGCTCATCTACGGAATCATTCCTGTCGGTAGTCTTTTCCTCCTTTACGGATACCTGGCACTCTATCTGGTCGCCGTCTTGGGCATTGGTTTGCTGGTCTCCACCTATTCACAAACGCAGCAGCAAGCCATGTCTCTCGCTTTTTTTCTAATGATGATCTTTCTT
>CAZQDI010000010.1:13468-47136 GCA_964591785.1 uncultured Roseivirgaceae bacterium | reverse complement strand
CTCCTTCAAATCCTAACAGCAACTGACGTTTACATCGAACGAGTTGTGATCGAATAGTCGAATCAAAATTTCAGGACTTCTGTAACCTTTTTGAAAACTGCCTGTAACTTATCCGAATTGTCAAAACAACCTGATTGAATTTGGAAACTGATGAGCAGTTGATGGCTAAGGTAAAAGCCGGAGAACTGGAGCATTTGAATGAATTGTTTAGTCGCTATAGCAAGCGTCTATATAACTACTTCGTGAAATCGTTGATGGATAGAGCGGAGAGTGATGACCTTACCCAAGAGCTTTTTCTAAGGGTAATGAAGTATCGTGGTTCATACAATACCAAGTTTCCATTTCAGGTATGGCTTTTCCAGATAGCAAGAAATTTAGTGAAAGACCATTTTCGAAAAATGAAGGTTCACAAAGATCAGTTTAACCCGGTGGAAGTGATTCCCGAAACCAGCGATGAGGAAGACCGGGCACTGATTGAAAAAGAAGAACTCCTCTATCGAGCAATGAGCAGGCTATCTGATGAGAAGAGAGAGCTCTTGGTGTTAAGCAAGTTTCAGAAAATGAAATATGAAACGGTGGCTAGAATTCGGGAAACAACCGTTGCCAACGTAAAGGTGCAAGTTCACCGGGCAATTAAGGAGCTAAGGGACATTTATTTGGATTTAGAAATTCAAGAATTATGAAAGAGAATGTAACGGATGATCAGTTGATTGAACTCATTGAAGGAGCAAAAACCCCTGAGTTAGAGAATCAAATAGCTCATGATGAAGAGTTGCAAAAGCGCTTCGAGAAGCTTGAGGAACTCATGAGCCTCATGGAGGAATCAAAAGAGTTAGAAACACCATTGACCATACAAGACACCATTGCAAATGCAATTATTAAGGAGAAGGGGAAGCACAGCTTATCTAATAACTACAGGTCGTGGATGCAAATTGCTGCGTCAATTGCCTTTCTGACTGTTGGGTTTGTGTTTGGCAAACTTAGTGCTCCTGATCAATCTGAAAATATGGCTTCGCTTCAGGAAGAAATCAAACTACTAAAGGAAATCACGCTTACTAGCGCGCTGCAAAATCACTCAGCCAGTGAGCGGATTTTAGCGGTCAATCAAATCGAGGGTCAAAATGAAATCAATGAAGAGTTAATTCAGACGCTTGTCATTACGCTGAATTCTGATGAAAGCACTAACGTAAGATACTCTGCATTGCAGGCGCTTAGAAAATTTGTGAACGCGCCGAAGGTAAAGGCAGAGTTAGTGAAGTCTCTTGAAAGTCAAACGGATCCCTTGATTCAGATCTCCTTGATTCAGATCTTGGTTGAATCCGAGGAAAAAAGTGCGATTGCTCCATTGAAGGATATAATTAAGAACGACAAAATCACACCTGAGGTAAAGCTTCAAGCAGAAGTAGCACTTAAGGTGCTGACATGAAATACCGGTAGATCGATTATGTAAACAATTTTTTACTTGACAAAAACAGAAAAATGAAAAAGATACTAAATGGATTTATGATGGTGATGCTACTAGCATCCCTTGACGCTTTCTCCCAAGAGTATGGTGATGAAAGAAAGCAGACTTTTGATTTTCAGATAAAAGGAAATGCAGGTGATACCTGGTTGGTAATAGAAAACTTATCCTCCAAACTATGGATTGAAGGCACGAATGGATCTGAAATAAAGATTGAAGCCATGAATTATAGAGGGCTACCAGAGAAGGCAAAAGGACTCAAGCCACTTTCTGCAACAGGTCCGGAAAACACCGGCATTGGACTTCATATGAAACAGGAAGGAAACTCTATCAGTTTGTCCGGTGCTCATAATGAGGCAAATGATGCGGATTACCGACTATTCCTCCCCAAGAACATTAAACTAAAAATTCAGTACGACAGCTGGCAAGCTGATGATGTTTTGGTAACTGGCATGGCCGGTGAGATTGAGGCAAAAAGTCAGGTGGGCAATCTTCGCTTTGAGAATGTTACTGGACCCATCGTTGCTCATACTTTAAGTTCCGATCTGGAAGTAGTTTTTACTTCACTATCCGAGGTATCACCGACCTCTTTAAGTTCCACTAGTGGTGACATTGATGTTACAATTCCGGAGGGTACAAAAGGAACGTTCAAAATGTCTACCATGTCTGGTGGAGTTTACACGGCATTTGATTTTGACTTTGGAGACCAAAAACTGAGGCAAATTGGCGGCCAATCAGCTACCGGCAAGTTGAATGGCGGAGGCGTTGAGGTGCTGCTTAAGAGCATTAGTGGAGACGTTTACATCCGCAGACCTTAAGGCTATGAGGTTTTTGATAGGACTCACACTTTTGGTGGTAGTTGGCAGCATCATTGCGCAACCTAAAACGGTCTCCGAATCGATTCCTGTAACGTCACAAACCAGACTAGATTTGGAGTTTGATTTTGCCGACCAAATTACCTTTAAGAGCTGGGACAAAGAAGAAGTTTTGGTCAAAGTAGAGGTAGAAATTAATGATGGAAAGGATAATGATGTTTTTACCCTTAATTCTAGAAGTTCTGCAACGACCATATACATTGAGATGGATGAGGAGATGTGGGAGAAGATTCCGAAGGAACGAAACGGCAAGCAATGCTGCAACTACTCTTCTAGATTAGATTATACAGTTTATTTGCCCGATGAGATGGCAGTGAAATCGTCTACAATCAACGGCACCTATGAGTTTCAGTATTATGATCAACGGATGCAATTGAAGACGATTTCAGGAGGTATTGACATTACAATTCCAAAGACCATGGGAATGGATTTCAACGCGAAGACTATCACGGGCGAAGTGTACTCAGACATTGAGATCAAGTTTCCAAATGGAAAAGAAGGGTTGAGACAGGTCGTTGGGCAGGATTTCTTTGGAAGAATTCATGGGGGCGGATTAAAATCAGAATTAGAAACAATTAGCGGAAATATCTATTTGAGAAAAGGATGACAGGAAGGCAAGTTATTGCTCGTCTTTTTTTCTCAGAACAACCAAAAAATCATCCATTACTGTCCCAACAAAAAGAAATTCTTTGAATGGGGCCACCACACTACTTGCAGACATTACGGACCCATCATTTACGAATACGCTTTCAGCCACGCCCTCTTTAGATACATATATGATCTCTGAGGGGGCAGAAATGGCCTTTCCTGCTGCATACGATGTGAATCCCAAAAGGTTAGGGTGTGATCCCATCCAAAGATTACCCTCTGGGTCCAATTCGATGTTGTCAATGCCAGAACCAACATGAAGGCTTCTAACGAAATCCAAGCTTCCTTTTTCCTGGATTTCATAATACCTCAAGCTAAATTTTCTAGGGGAAGCCACAAGCAAAAGCTTTCTGTCTTTGGATATGTTGATGCCGTTAGCATAACCAATTCCCCCCGCCACCTCTCTAAATGACTCACCATCGTAAAAGACTACATTTGAGACGTTGAGGCCTAGGTAGTTTTCAGCGAGTAGACCCATTCTGGATGTATAGCCATGATCATTCGTGACATAAAATTGCTGTTCATTGAGGATCACCACATCATTTGGACTGATTAGTAAAGGATCTGCGACGGTCTGCAAGTGTATCAGGCTATCTCGAATCAATTCAAACTTTTCAATAGTGTGCTGTCGGTAATGATTTACTACCAACAATTGGTACCTGATTGAATCAATCTTTTTTAGGCTAATTCCATGCGGATATAGGGGTACTTTGGATTTAAGCGCGACTGGTGTGAATGCAGGATCTTTTAGGTTGATGAGAAATAACCCACCTTTTCTGTTTCTGTCCCTAAACTTAGCGGCCCTGTCATCCTGAGAAACAATCATAATTTCATCCTCATAGGAAATCGTTAGGTCCTCGGCACCTTTTAGCGGAATTTTTGCAATAACACCATAACCATCTGAGTTATTAATTTCACGGAAGAATCCGGTACTCAAAAAGGTATAAAAGACAAAAGCAAGCAGACTGCCTAAAATGATACAAGTAAAGAGCACAGACTTTTTCATAAAATGGGATTATCCACTCCCTAAAACTATGCAATCTTTTTTAGGGAGTCTCCGTTGCCTTGCGATGCTTTTGATGCTGACTCTTGGTCTGAGCTGTGGCGGAGACCTGGATATTCCAGACCAACCCTTGCAAGGACAAATTAATGGAGCTGATTGGAACTCTACTTTGGCCAATGCCTTTCCAGTGACGACCAATGGACAATTCATAGCTCGATTTCTGTCATCCCGAGAGCCCGTTTCTGATCCATGTACTTTGCCTGTCCCAGGGTTAGCTCATGTCAAAGCCACTTTTAGGCCAGCGATTGGAGATTATAGTGTGGCCCCCTTTGCGATTGACGATAATCAGGTCCAGGTGGCATTTGAGTTATCAAGTGCCACAAGTATACTTGCCGTATCCGGTTCAATGTCGATTTTTGACATCAACAACGCCACGGCAGTGGGCTACTTACAAGCAGAGATAGACGAAAACAATTCTGTGGAGGGTGTCTTCACCATGAGAATCTGCAATTAGCTAATGTTTTCACTACTATATACTTCAACGGGTAAGCAGCTACAGACTAGGTTTCGATCTCCATACGCATTATCAACACGGCTGACGGACGGCCAAAACTTATTACTCTTTACGTAGCTTGCCGGGAATGCTGCTTTTTCCCTTGTATAAGGATAGTTCCATTCATCAGACACTAACGTCGCATAAGAGTGCGGGGCGTTCTTCAATGGGTTGTTGTCCTTATCAGCAAGGCCATCAATTACTTCTTGGACTTCTGATCTGATTGAAATCATTGCCTCGCAGAATCGATCAAGCTCTTCTTTGACTTCGCTTTCGGTCGGTTCAATCATCATGGTTCCTGGTACAGGGAATGAGACAGTTGGGGCATGAAAGCCATAGTCGATTAACCTTTTGGCAATATCTTCTACCTCTATTCCCGACTTTTTGAACTCCCGACAATCGATGATCAGTTCATGAGCGTTTCTTCCTTTTTCATTTGCATACAAAATCGGATAATGACTTTCAAGTTTGGAAGCAATGTAATTCGCGTTGAGAATGGCCAGCTTTGTTGCTCTTTCCAATCCGCCAGAGCCCATCATGGCAATGTAGGCATGTGAAATAGGTAGAATACTTGCACTTCCATACGGAGCTGCTGAAATGGATGGGTTTTCTATGTGATCAGTAACATGTCCTGGTAGGTACGGTGCCAAATGCTCCGCTACACCTATTGGACCCATCCCGGGTCCACCACCACCGTGCGGGATGCAAAATGTTTTGTGAAGATTAAGGTGGCATACGTCTGCCCCGATGATGCCGGGGGATGTGAGGCCTACCTGGGCGTTCATATTTGCACCATCCATATACACCTGGCCTCCATGATCATGGATGATCTGACATATTTCAACTACAGATTCCTCAAACACTCCATGCGTTGATGGGTAAGTGATCATAAGTGCTGCAAGGTCATCTGCATGAGCCTCGGCCTTGGTTCTTAAATCGTCAATATCAATGTTTCCACTTTCGTCGCATTTTACAATTACTACACGCATTCCAGCCATGACCGCACTTGCAGGATTAGTCCCATGTGCGGAGGATGGTATGAGAGCAATATTTCTCATAGGTTCTCCTTTGCCCTCGAGGTAAGATTTTATTACCATTAGCCCAGCATATTCTCCTTGGGCACCTGAGTTCGGCTGGAAGGAAACAGAATGAAAGCCAGTAATTTCAGTCAGCCAGTCATGAAGCTCTGAAATCATAATTCCATATCCTTCTGCCTGGTCTTTTGGAGCAAAAGGATGGATGTTTCCAAATTCTGGCCAGGTGACCGGTATCATCTCAGTTGTAGCATTGAGTTTCATCGTGCATGACCCAAGAGAGATCATGGAATGCACGAGTGATAGGTCCTTATTCTCCAGTCGCTTCATGTACCGCAGAAGTTCATGCTCGGTGTGATATTGGTTGAAAACAGGATGAGTAAGAAAATTGGTACTTCTTGTCAAAGAAGAGGGGTAGCTGACTTCAATTTCTTCATGAATGGGGGCCTCAAATGCATCCCCCAATCTGGCGAAAATCTTAACTACTTGATTGGCATCTTCGATGGTGTGGGATTCATCAAAAGAGATCCCAACACTATCTTCGAAGTACCTAAAGTTGATTTCATGCTCCTCACTAAGTGCTTTGATGCTATGAAGTTGATCGTTGCTCAGTTCTATTCTTAAAGTGTCAAAGAAATAAGTGTTTCGGTTATGAAATCCAAATTGGGCGATCGTATTAGCGGTCTCTTTGGCAAGACCATGGATTCTTGCAGCGATATTTCTTAAGCCACCTGCGCCATGGTAAACAGCGTACATACCTGCCATAACGGCAAGTAGAACTTGAGCTGTACAGATGTTGGAGGTAGCTCGTTCTCTTTTGATATGTTGCTCTCTGGTTTGCAGAGCCATGCGGTAAGCATCATTTCCATGAACATCTTTTGATGCTCCTATGATTCTACCAGGAATCGATCTTTTGTATACCTCTCTGGTAGCGAAAAAAGCAGCATGTGGTCCACCATATCCCATGGGCACTCCAAAACGTTGGCTCGTTCCAACGACAACATCGGTTCCCCATTCACCTGGGGCACTTAGTAACGTCAACGCCATTAAGTCCGTGGCGCACGCAGTAAAAACCTGATTTTCTTTGGCTGCGGCAACGATAGGGGCCCAATCAGAAATAGAGCCGCTGTTATTTGGGTATTGAAAAAACATACCGTAAACATCCGAGGCAGTAATGTCAGCTGCCGAAAAATCTACTATTTCAAGTTCAATCCCGAAAGGAAGTGCTCTAGTTTGGAGAACGGAGAGAGTCTGCGGAAAAACCTCCTGGTCGACCAAAAACTTATTTGCCGATTTTTTCTCACCTTTTCTCAAACCATAGAGCATGGTCATGGCCTCGGCAGCTGCCGTGCCTTCGTCAAGGAGTGAGGCATTGGCTACTTCCATTCCAGTCAAATCTATGACCATAGTTTGGAAGTTGATCAGTGCTTCTAGTCGGCCCTGAGCGATTTCCGCCTGATAGGGGGTATAAGCAGTATACCAGCCTGGGTTCTCTAAAATGTTTCGCTGAATGACCGTTGGGACTACGCAATTGTAGTAACCCTGTCCAATAAATGATTTGAAGACCTGATTCTTCTTCGCTACTTCTTGAATTCTTTTCAGGTATTCGAATTCATTCAGGGCAGGGGGTAGATTGAGAGGCTCTTTCTTGCGTATCAGCGTGGGAATTGCTTCCTCAATCAACTGCTCAACCGAAGATGTTCCAATTGAAGTAACCATTTCTTCCACTTGCTGCTTCGAGGGTCCATTGTGACGGTCTTCGAAAGCCACACGATCATTCAAATTCAATTTCATAGGGATGTTTTAAGGCCGCAAATTTAGCCAAGTCAATTCTTGTTAAAAAGATTTTCGGTGGTAACCGTCCGTGGAATTATTTAGTTTGGTCACTGAGCAAATTTTGTAGATTTGACGCTGAAAAAAATTAGGAAGTTTAGAATGAAGAGAACTATATGCGCGTTGGGACTGGTCATGGTTGTGTCTGGGTTGGCTCAGGATAAGACGGCTGAGAAGTATGCGAAGACCATCAGCGCCGAGGACCTGAAGGCTCACCTTTCAATCATTGCCTCGGATGCTTATGAAGGAAGAGAAACAGGAAAAAAAGGACAGAAGATGGCGGCAAATTACATTGCTAATCATTTTTCAACCTTGGGCTTTGAAGCCCCAGTGGACGGCTCCTATTTTCAAAGATTTGACCTTCAGGAGTCACAAATTGGCAACGTATATGTGAGAAAAGGAGATGACAAAATGGTGGGATTTGAAGAGTTCGTATATTATTCAAGTGCGGAGACCAGTGGAGAAGAATACATAAAACTTATTGTTGCCAATGAAGAAACAGAGCTGAAAAAGCTTAGAGGGGCGTATGTTGCTTATAAAACAGACAGGCTCGATGGCTATCAGGATTTTGTGACAAATGCCACAGATTCCGGAGCGAAAGGCTTTTTCATTTTTCTGGAAAATGAACAGGAATTTCAATCAACACTTAGTCGTTATAGTAGGTACCTTAGGCGTCCAAGACTTAGGCTGGAGGGGAGAGATGAAAAAAGTGCGAAACTTGTCATTGGCAACAAGGAAATGGCTGCATGGCTATTTGACAAAACATATGAAGACATCTCGTTGGGAGATGAATCAATAGTTATTTTCAATGCAGACTATTTGGATAAGCCCATTGAAACTGAAAATGTATTGGGATACCTGAAAGGCTCGGAGAAACCCGAAGAGCTTCTGATCATAACCTCTCACTACGATCATGTTGGAATAATTGATGGAGAAATACATAATGGGGCAGATGATGATGGTTCTGGGACAGTGACGGTGTTAGAAATTGCTGAGGCCTTTGCCGAAGCAGCAAAAAAGGGGAAAGGCCCTAAGAGAAGCATCTTGTTTATGACCGTTTCCGGAGAAGAAAAAGGACTTTTAGGCTCTAGGCATTACACCGATACAGACCCAATTTTTCCACTTGAAAACACGGTGGCCAACCTCAACATTGATATGGTTGGAAGGGTTGATGAGGCTCACAAAGACAATTCAGATTATGTCTACTTAATTGGTTCTGATAAGCTTTCACAAGAACTACATGAACTGTCTGAGAAAGTGAATAATGTGTACACTAATATAACACTTGACTATACTTATAATGACGAAAATGATCCTAATCGATTTTACTACCGTTCAGATCATTACAACTTTGCCAAAAACAACATCCCAATTATTTTCTATTTCAACGGAACCCATGAAGATTACCACAGACCCACGGATACAATTGAGAAAATAGATTTCGAAACCATGGAGAAAAGAGCCAAACTGGTGTTTCACACAGGATGGGAAATAGCAAATAGGGAAAAGAGAATTGCAGTGGATGGGTTGGACTTGAATAAAAATTGATCATTGTGGGGCATGCGCCCCACAAGATCTTTTCAACCAGCTATGGAAAGAAAGACTTAATCTATCTTCCATTGCAATAATATATATTATTTGTGGTTGAAAGAAATCTATTTGACTGAAATTTGACCAATCAAAGTATTCAAGGTATATGTATCTTATAAAATCAGCTTATATAGTCAACGAAGGTCAGATTAAGGTTTTGGACTTAATCATTCAGGGAGATAAAATTGAAAAGCTGGGTTCAGAGCTGTCTCTAAAATCAAATCATACTGAAATTAATGCGGAAGGAAAGTACCTCTTTCCAGGAGTCATTGATGATCAAGTCCACTTTCGTGAGCCAGGCCTAACGCATAAGGGGAATATTTTCTCTGAATCTCGGGCTGCGGTTGCTGGTGGAGTCACTTCCTTCATGGAAATGCCAAATGTCAACCCACAGACGGTCACTCAAGAACTACTGAAAACAAAGTATGAAATAGGTGCACAAAATGCTCTTGCCAACTATTCGTTCTACATGGGAGCGACAAATGACAACCTTGACGAAGTGTTACAGACAGATCCTGAAAATGTCTGTGGCATCAAGATTTTCATGGGCTCCTCTACCGGGAATATGCTGGTCGATGACCAGGAAACACTTGAGAATATTTTTAGGAATGCTCCAATTCTCATTGCGACTCACTGCGAAGACGAAGGTACCATTCGGAAAAATACAGAAGAGTATATAACGCGTTTTGGCGAAGAGATTCCTTTCAAATATCATCCGGTAATCAGGAGTGAAGAGGCCTGTTACCTCTCTTCCTCCAAGGCCGTTGAACTGGCCAAAAAGAACAATACCAGGCTGCATATCCTTCACATTTCCACCGGAAAGGAGACCCAATTATTTGGTAACGAACTGCCATTGAAAGAAAAACGTATTACTTCGGAAGCCTGCATTCATCATTTGTGGTTTAGTGAGGAAGACTATGATTCGAAGGGAGCTTTCATAAAATGGAATCCGGCAGTAAAAACAAAAAATGATCGGGAACAGATTTGGAAGGCGCTGTTGGAAGATCGGATAGACGTAATAGCCACAGACCACGCACCTCACACCTTGCAAGAAAAGCAAAACCCATATACTCAAGCGCCTTCGGGAGGTCCTTTGATTCAGCATACCTTGGTTGCCATGCTCGACTTCCATCGGCAGGGAAGAATATCTTTAGAGCGAATAGCAGAAAAGATGAGCCATGCGGTGGCGGATTGTTTTGATGTAGCCAACAGAGGATATGTCAGGGAAGGGTATTTTGCTGACCTGGTGCTGGTTGATTTAGATAAACCGTGGACTGTAGCAAAGGACAACATCCTTGCTAAATGCGGATGGTCCCCTTTTGAAGGCCACAAATTCAATTCATCCATAGACAAAGTTTTCGTTTCTGGTCATCTGGCGTTCGCAAATGGCTCCCTAGATGATTCAAAACTTGGTCAGCGTTTGACTTTCTCAAGAAAATAATCCTTGTAGATTTCTGCATTCACATTACATTTGCAATCCTTTTGAAAAAAGGGACATGGTGGTTGTAGCTCAGTTGGTTAGAGCGCCGGATTGTGGTTCCGGAGGTCGCCGGTTCGAGACCGGTCTTCCACCCTTAAACCTCACAACGTGGGGTTTTTTTATGTCAGACCGCTTCTTTCCGCATTCTTTTCCTAATAGCTCTTACAATGATCGGGTTTCCAACTACTGATGGAAGAATCCACAGCATCCATTGGTACGAACTTCCGGGCATAAACAGGTCAGGATTTTGAACAGCAAATGCAGTGACAGCGGCGATGTAACTACCGCCCATTGCTCCAATATGCTGCCTTAGCCACCATAGATTCGAGTTCGTTTTCTTTTGAATAAAAAACCTAATGTCTCGAAAGGCATTGAAGAAAGTAAAAAAACCAAAAATCAGGCACAGGGAAGCGAGAATTTGATTTCGAGGGAAATGGATAAATAAATGTATGGCATATACAAAAAGGCCAATACCAAATCCCATGGTGATAATACCTACGAACCAATCATACCACTTTTCGGTACCGATCTTTTTTCGATACAAGACCCTTAATCCGGTAAATGAGGCATAAAAGGTCAAAGCAGCGATAACCATCAAGAAGGCATTGAACCGATAAAAGGAAATGATTAGCAGGGCGCTTAGGCAAATCCACCACATGCAGCCAACGTATAGTTTTCCAAGAATTTTGTGCACCCTATCACCCTTGGGTCGCAGCATCTGAACGAGACCTAAGGATAGAACGGTACCACCGCATATGACGTGTGAGGCGATTAAAAATTGTTCCATGACGAAATAGTTTGAGGCAATTCAACTCACTTTTTGTGATGATAAATAATCAATTTTACCGAATTGTCAAATGGAATGGCTGAATCGAAGAAAGTCATAGCCACACACTTTATCAAATGATAATGTAATTTTGAAGAACTTGAAAAAATCTGACCTAATTGATTCATTTAAGATTTGCCTGGTAGTAGGAACAATTTTGAGCACAATCAATCAGTATGATGTCATTTTTAATCTGACTTTTACCTCGAAAGATACCATTAGAATTGTTTTCAACTTTATTGTACCGTTTTCGGTGGCCAGCATATCCAGATGGATGTACATAAAGAAGAATAAGTCATGAAACATGTACTATTAGCCAGGCCTAGTTCATTGATTGTCAACGATATGAAAAAGTTGATGACTGCAACGGGGATGACCCCGACACCCCTTAAGTCTCTTGAACACCTTGTGAATTATGAAGAGTCGGAAATCGGTGGTATTGTGATCTCAACCGCACTGTCAAGTCCGGTTAAGGAAAAATATTGGGAGGTAATTAGCAAAGTAATTGAGAGGTTCCCCTCACGGCCGATTTTCCTCGCCTCCTATGCATCGGTAAAAAGCACTCAGATAACAGCGAGTGCAAGGTTTAAAGAATTTAGCATTGCTCGTAATCTAACCTGTCTGGATATGGTAGATGATCGCTTCAATAGCAGTCAAGACGTACTGATATTGACTCAATCAGAAATTTCAGATGATTCGAGGTTTGATAAGATCCTGATGATCATTAAGAGAATTTTGCATACCTAATTTGCAAAAAGAACAGACTTATAGATGTATCAGACACTTTCACGCCTTTCCAAAGCGTATTTCCCTAAACAGACGCACAAATTGTTTAAGCTATTCTTCAATGCTTCTCCAATGTACCGGCGATCCACCGGAAGAGTTGTTTCCGTCTCGGAGGGGTTTTGGGTGGTTGAAGTTAAGATCCCACTATCCTACAAGAATCGCAATTATGCAGGGACGATGTTTGGCGGGAGTATGTTTTCAGCCACGGACCCTATCTACATGGTTCAATTGATACAGATTATTGGTACGGACTATATTGTCTGGGACAAATCCTCAATGGTAAAGTTCAAAAGACCTGCCAACTCAGATGCATTTGTCACATTTCAATTCAAAAAAGAAGAAATTAGGGCTTTGAAAGAGAAGGTTTCTTCTGACAAGGAGGTTGAAATTGTGAAAACGGTTTTGATAAAAGATAAGGAGGGACGGGTATTTTGTGAGATAGAAAAAACCATTTACGTGGCTGAAAAAGCTTATTACAAGCAAAAGAAAGCGACTAAAAAAGTCACTTCTTCTTGATGGGCATTCGGTGAAACTCTTTGCTTCGATCAAACAGAAAGCGATACGTATGATGTGTTTTTACCACATTCCCACCCACCTGCTTCACCACTGTAACCATTTTTGGATTGAAGTCTCCAATCCAATTCATTTCTAGTTCTTTGTATCGGGTATACTTGTCCTGCACCATATCACGAGTTGCCATAATTAACGCGCCATCTACGCCCTTCCCTTGATGATCTGGAGAGATGCCAAAAACAAGACCAATCATCTTGGTATTGGTCTTCATCAGTTTGTGGTAAAGAAACTTCAGCTTTCCGATTAAGTCTAATTTTCCATTTACGTGCTTAAAAACTTGGTTAAGCTCCGGAATATTGATGTAAAAGCCAACAGGCTCATTTTTATGGTAGCCAAACCACATAATCTTTTCATCCATGATGGGTTTCATCTTCTTGATGATTGCATTTGCTTGAATGGAAGTCATTTTTGCTACTCCAGGGTGGTTGGCCCAGGCATCGTTATAGACTTTTCTAAAATCTTCAGCATATGCCTTGAGTTTCTTCTTTTCTATGTGCCTAAACGAGTAGTCAGGGTCTCTACTAGCAACTTCAGCTTTTTCGTACAGGCGATCACTTAGAGGGTCCATTACCGGACGACCAAATGTGAATTGCTTGAAATACATCTGAAAACCATAGTTTTCGAATAATTGCTGATAGTAGGAAAAATTGTAGTTGCACTGATAATTAGGTGGCCGATTGAATCCGTCAATCAAAAGACCCCACCAGGTATCGCGGTCACCAAAATTGATCGGGCCATCCATTGCCTCCATTCCTTGCTCGGCTAACCATTCTTTTCCTGTGTCGAACAACAAGTTGGCAGCCTCCTGATCATTCGTGCATTCAAAAAATCCAACACCACCTGTAGGCTGATCGTTGTCTTTATTGACTGTTTTTTCGTTCACAAAAGCAGCAATTCGACCAATGCATTTTCCTTTATTTCGAAGGATCCATCTGGCACACTGACCATTTTTGAAATATTTATTTACTTGGGGATCAAAGACTCCATTGATATCTTTATCGAGCGGCCTGATCCAGTTAGGTTCATTTTTATACAGATCGACTGGTAACTGTAAGAATTCTCGTGCCGTTTTTTGATCTAAGACTTCAATAATTTGCATGGAAGAAATTTTGGCAAAGAAAACACTAAATCCATAATGAGCAGAATAATTATTACTGGTGGAAATCGAGGAATAGGGAAGCAAATAAGTGGCGAACTGGCGCTTTTAGGTCATGAGGTAATCCTCACTTCGCGGAGTGAAGATAAAGGGCTCAAAGCGGCTGAGGAGACGGGCACTCAATTTATGCAGCTCGACGTGTCCAATGATCAAAGCATCAATTCCTTCGTGGAAGTCTTCCGCAGAAAATACAACTCCCTTGATGTTCTAATTAATAATGCAGGGATTTTCGATGATAAAAGCAAACCTGCTCATGATCCGGATTTTGAAATCATTGAAAGAACAATAAGAACAAACCTCCTTGGTGCGTGGAAGCTGACGGTGGATCTATTGCCCTCTTTAAAGGAGTCCAGTGACCCAAGAGTAATTAACATGTCAAGCGGGCTGGGAGCTATGAATGACATGGGGGGGCAATTCCCGGGATATAGACTTAGCAAAGTAGGACTTAATGCAATGACTCAAATGATTCATGCCGAATTAGGTGAGGGCATCAAAATTAATTCCATGTGTCCTGGATGGGTAAAAACAGATATGGGTGGAGCGGGTGCCCATCGCACGCTTGAAAAGGGTGCAGAAACAGCAGTATGGTTGGCTACCCATCATGAGATTCCCAATGGAAAGTTCCTCAGAGATAAAGAAGTAATTGAGTGGTAGTTATTTGACGCTCACAAAATCATAGTCGTTGACGTCCCAATCAATCACCAAGCCTCTTCCCACACCTTTTGCTACCTTATCACCATATAAATAATGAACAAGATAAAGCGCAACGTCGTAAGACTTGGCTCCACCGGCAGAGGTCAAGAGGTTTTCATCGTGGACAAATGACACATTTTCATGTACAATGAGATCAGGAAAAGCGGCTTTATATCGATCAATATCAGTAGGAAAAGTGGTTGATTCCTTCCCATTGATAAGACCGGATTTTGCCAGAACAAATGCTCCATCACAGAGGGAGATCACATAGTCAGCACTCATACCGACTTGAGAAACCCAGTTAATCAGCTTCTCATTTTCGAGATCAGAATCCATGTTGTGTTCGGCACTGGGAACAACCAAAATATCTATCTCTGGAAGGTCTGGACTATCAAACGAATAATGTGGTAAAAGCTTTAGTCCTTCAAAAGTGGTAACCGTATCCAACGTTTCGTTTACGGTAAATACACTGATCCCTCCTTCGGTATGAAAAATAGTATGCTGAAAGATGTCGTATGGAGCCATCAATTCTGAATTGTAGACCCCATCAATCATCAGGAAAGCAGCATTGAAAGTTTTGCCCTCAGCTACCGGCTCAAGAAAGAGGTCCTTAGCTTCCTTGGTCTGACAGGCCGAGAACAAAAAACTAAGGATGATCAGATTTTTCACTACAGGGCGAAGCTTTTTTTGATTTGTTCTACGTAATCCAGCTTTTCCCAGGTAAACGTTTCCACAACTTTTTTCACCTCTTCGCCACCATTGCCTCGGAATGAAACTTGTTTGACTTCCGGAGTCCTGCCCATATGACCGTAAGCTGCAGACTCTGAGTAAATGGGCTCTTTGAGCTTGAGTCTCTTGACGATATGTGCAGGCCGCATATCAAAAATGGTCTCCACTTTCTTAGCAATTTCCCCATCCGTCAAATCGACTTTTCCCGTGCCATAAGTGTTGATATAGATACCCATCGGCTCGGCAACTCCGATGGCATAGGATACCTGCACCAGCACTTCATCCGCTACCCCTGCTGCTACCAGGTTCTTTGCGATATGACGTGTCGCATACGCAGCAGATCGATCCACCTTAGAAGGATCTTTCCCTGAGAAGGCTCCTCCTCCATGGGCTCCCTTGCCGCCATAAGTATCCACAATAATCTTTCTTCCTGTTAGTCCTGCATCGCCATGAGGGCCTCCAATCACAAATTTTCCGGTAGGGTTGATATGGTATTTGATTGCATCGTTGAAGAGAGATTGGTTTTGATTGCTCAATCCCTTGGTGACTCTTGGAATCAGGATATTCACGACATCGTCCTTAATCTTTGCAAGCATATTCGGCTCTGTATCAAAATCATCATGCTGCGTAGATACTACAATTGCATCGATTCGGATAGGGGTATTATTATCGTCATATTCGATGGTCACCTGCGATTTTGCGTCTGGCCTCAAATAAGTCATTTCTTTTCCTTCTTTTCTGATCCCTGCCAGCTCCATTAGAATTTTATGAGAAAGATTTAATGCTAATGGCATAAAATTGTCTGTCTCCTTGGTTGCGTAGCCAAACATCATTCCTTGATCACCAGCTCCCTGCTCCTCCTCACCAGCTCGATCTACTCCTTGATTTATATCTGGAGATTGCTCGTGAATTGCGGATAATACACCGCAAGAGTTCCCATCAAACATGTATTCACCCTTCGTGTATCCAATGCGATTAATAACTTCTCGAGCTATTTGCTGAACATCAATGTAGGCGGACGTTTTTACCTCACCAGCCAGGGCGACCAAGCCAGTGGTTACCATCGTTTCGCAGGCTACTTTACTATCCGGATCGAAGGCGAGAAAATGATCTAGCAACGCATCTGATATTTGATCAGCCACCTTGTCAGGATGACCTTCACTTACAGACTCGGAGGTGAATAAATACGGCATAAGTTTTTCTATTTTTTAAAGTCGGCAAATTTAGAAGATTAGCGCTTAACCATTAAGGAAATTGACCAAAACTAAAAATGGATGGAATCTTGTGTATGTCGGTCCGGTTATCTCGCCATTTTGCAAGGGCCATCGTCTTGATGCTTTCATTACTTCCGGTAATGTTGGATGCGACACTTAGCAATGAATCTGGCCTACAGGCTTTGATGATGTCGTTCAGGAGTTGATTGTTTCGGTATGGGGTCTCCATGAAAAGTTGGGTGTATCCTCCCTGAGCCATTCTTTCCAGTTCTTTTATCTTTTTGGTGCGCGCACTTTTATCAATCGGAAGGTATCCATGAAAGGTAAACTGTTGACCGTTGAACCCCGATGCAATCAAGGCCATTTGAATGGAGGACGCACCGGGCAGTGGCACTACCTGAATGTTGGTTTGATGAGCAAAAGTCACCGCAAGATTACCAGGATCTGCCAGGCAGGGAAGACCAGCTTCGGACATGACAGCCATATCCCTTCCTTGTCTTATTGGATCAAACAAGGGATATAAGTCGTCCCAGGTAGTGCTCTTATCAAGAGTGAAGAAGTGGCGCTCATCGATAACAACCCCTGCCTTTAAGCTTCCAAGAAACCTTCGAGCTGTCCTGACATTTTCTACAAAAAAGTAATGGCAGTTTTTTACTACCTCGATAATGGTAGGTGAAAGAAAATTTCGGTCATTACTTGCTGACAGGTAGGTGGGTACTAAAAATAGCTTTCCTTTTTTCATCCTAGAAAATCCATTACCAAGCGAATTAAGTCTTTTGGTTTCTCGGCATGTATCCAGTGACCTGCCCCCTGGACCTCTCGGATTTCAGAAGACGGAAAAAAGGATCGAATCCTGGCGTGATCGTCTTTTGTTATGTAATCTGAGTTGCTCCCACTAATGAATAAGGTTTTGCCGTCAAAACTCACTTGGTCACCAATTGAACTACCTATTTCATTTGCTTTTTCTTCAATCACCTTGAGGTTAAGTTTCCATTTAAATTTTCCCCCTTCCTCCCTGTCAAGGTTTTTGAGGATAAACTGCCTGACACCTATGGAAGAAATGACCTCAGCCATTTGATCATCTGCTTCTTTTCTACTGCGAATTGATTGGAGGTCTACAGCTCTGAATCCGTCAAAAATTTGCTGATGATGTGGTGGATAATACTTGGGGGCAATATCAACAACTACCAGTTTGTTTACTCGATCGGAGAAGTCAGTTGCCAATTGCATTGCCACTTTTCCACCCATCGAATGGCCTAACAGGTGGGCTTTGCTGATGTTCATATCGTCTATGAATTCGTGCACATCTTCGGCCATAGATTGATAATCAAATGCCTCACTATGAGGTGATCTGCCATGATTACGAAGGTCTAGAAAATAAACTTTGAACCGTTCAGAAAACACCTTTCCCACTGACTGCCAATTGTCTGATGAGCCAAATACGCCGTGCATGATAATAAGTGGTTCTCCTTCTCCTAAAGTTCTGTGATATAATTTCATTTTCGATCTTTCAATTTATAGTCCCTTTACACCGCCATTCAAAGATACATACTACCTTCACGCCCTTATATGACTTCGATAAGTACTTTTTTATCCAATGCGGTGGATTTCATCTGGGGTGTACCGTTACTGGTATTGCTGATGGGGGGAGGGTTTTTCTTCCTCGTTTATTCAAGATTTCTACCATTTCGATACTTAAGGCACGCAGTGAATGTACTCAGGGGCAAATATGATAACCCCGAAGATCCTGGGGAGATAAATCACTTTGAAGCACTATCTGGAGCACTAGCAGCGACAATTGGGATGGGCAACATTAGTGGAGTAGCGCTTGCGATTGCTGCTGGAGGCCCCGGTGCGATATTTTGGATGTGGGTCAGTGCTTTTATAGGCATGGCGACCAAGTTCTTTACCTGCACGCTTGCAGTCTTGTTTCGAGGCAAAGATTCCGAAGGTAACCTCCAGGGTGGGCCGATGTACGTCATCAGGGAAGGATTGGGTGCAAGATGGAGAGGTTTGGCCATCTTCTTCTGCGTTGCAGGTTTTTTTGGGGCGACGCCGGTATTTCAGACGAACCAGATGGTGGCCGTGTTTAAGAATGTTGTGTTAATTCCAAATGGTGCATCCGATTCATTTGTCCTGAATCTTAGCATAGGAATTGTGATTGCGGTGTTGGTCGCTGTAGTAATTGTGGGTGGAGTGCAAAGAATCGGCAATGTAGCTTCAAAGCTGGTTCCCACGATGGTGGTTGTCTACGTCTTGAGCGTATTGGTGATTATGATCCTTAATGTAGGCGAGGTGATCAATTCCTTTGGTTTTATTCTCAGGGATGCCTTTACAGCAAAAGCCATGTTGGGGGGAGTGGTATATAAGATCGTGATCGAAGGCTCCAAAAGAGCCGCTTTTTCAAATGAGGCAGGGATCGGGATGGCACCGATGATGCACGGCGCTGCAAAAACGCAGGAACCAGTAAGGGAGGGCTTGGTCGCCATGTTGGGACCTGCAATTGATACCCTTATTGTATGTACCATGACAGGGATATGCATATTGGTTACAGGGGTGTGGAATAGTGGCGAAGGAGACGGGATTCTGCTGACCGCTAGCGCATTTGAGCATTCACTTCCCGGATTCGGACCTTATATCTTAATGGCATGCGTAATGATATTTGCGATAACAACCATTTTTGGGCTGGCCTACTACGGACAGAAATGCCTTGCGTTCTTAATTGGTGCGAAGTATGGCAAATATTTTCATTATTGGTACGTGTCATTGGTGATTGTTGGATCAGTTGCTTCACTGACCGATGTGGTAAATCTGGTATTTGTTGCGTATGGTCTGATGGCAGTTCCTACCATGATTTCTGGTATGCTATTGGCTCCTCGAGTCATGGAAGCCGCTAAAGTTTACTTTAAGAATGTTAATCGATAATTTGGATTACCGCTTGGAACTTACGATATCTTTGCGCTGATCTTCAATATTAGATGAGAATTGTAATAGCCGGGGCAGGTGACATGGGATTTCACCTTGCCAAATTACTTGCAGCAGAAGAACAAGACATTGTCATTATTGATTCTGATGCCAGCGTTCTGGAATATGTTTCGCAACACCTTGATGTGGGAACAGTTCGAGGTTCCTCCACATCACCTCGTACACTCAAAGAAGCCAATATTACCAAAGCGGATTTGCTGATCGCAGTTACTTCAATACAAGAAGTCAACATTACCACCTGCATGCTTGGAAAAAACCTGGGTGCAAAAAAGACAATTGCCAGGATCTCGAATAACGAGCTGCTCACCACCAGAGAGGAATTAAAGCTTGCCAGCATTGGAATTGACGAGATTATTTCGCCTGCCTCTTTGGCCGCCCGGGAGATCAAAAGGTTATTGAAACAGTCAGCCCTTACCGATACTTTCGAATTCGAAAAAGGATCTCTCTCCTTGATTGGAATCACAGTTGATGAAAATTCAGAGTTATACGATAAGACCCTGACTGAGACAGCCTACCTGAACCCTGACCACAATTTCACAACGGTAGCAATACTTCGAAACAACGAAACGATAATTCCGTACGGTGAAAACAAGTTCAAAGAGGGCGATCATGCCTACTTTATTGCTCAACCCGACGGAGTCGAACGAGTAACGTCTTTGGCCGGCAAGGAGAGTATTGAAATCAAGAACGTCATGATACTTGGAGCAAGCAAGGTGGGCGTTAACACGGCTAAGACGTTGAGTAAGAAATACAATATCAAACTGATTGAGGCAGATAAATCCAAATGCCTGGAATTGGTTGATGAATTACCAGATACGATGATCATCAATGGTGATGGTAGAGATATTAATTTACTGAAGGAGGAGAGTATCGAGCGAATGGATGCCTTTGTCGCCCTCACAGAAAATTCGGAGACAAATATCATGGCCTCACTGCTAGCCAAGAAAACCGGGGTGAAGAAAACCATAGCTCTTGTGGAGAACGTGGACTATATCCATCTATCACAAAGCATAGGAATTGACACCTTAATCAACAAAAAGCTGATTGCTGCAAGTTTTATTTTCCGATACATTAGAAAAGGAGAGATCATCAACATTGCGAGTATTCATGGTGTCGAAGCTGAGATTCTAGAGTTTGAGCTTGGCGATAATAGCCATGTTTTAAACAAGCAATTAAAGGACCTTGACTTCCCAAGAACAGCCATTGTCGGCGGCGTAATTAGGGATGGAAAGGGGATTGCGGTTCGGGGAAACTTCGAATTTCAATCAAAAGACCGGGTGGTAGTTCTATCAAAGCTGGAGTGCATCAGAAAAGTAGAGAACTTCTTTAAGTAGCATGGCATTCAACTACAAGGTGATATTGAAAGTGATCAGCATTTTGTTGCTGATGAATGCAGCTTTCATGTTGCTTTGTATTCCTTTCAGCGTCTATTACGGGTCCACAGACTTAGTTGCCCTTCTACAAGCCTCTGGGATTACCGCTGTTACAGGGATTCTACTTTGGCTTACTGTAAGAAAAAACCGGAATAATGATCTTAGGAAGAAAGATGGATATCTCATTGTGACCGCCGGCTGGCTTTCGATGTCTTTCTTCGGTTCTTTACCTTACCTGTTGAGTGGAGCAATTCCGGATCTGACCAATGCTTTTTTTGAGACGCTATCGGGTTTTTCAACTACCGGAGCTAGTGTATTGACCGACATTGAGTCCATCGACAAAGGAATTTTATTTTGGAGAAGCCTCACCCAGTGGATTGGAGGTATGGGGATCATTGTCTTAACGGTCGCGATACTACCGCTTTTGGGAATAGGTGGAATGCAGCTCTTTGTGGCTGAAGCACCGGGAATTTCACCGGACAAACTGGCCCCTAGAATCAAAGAGACAGCCAAGCGGCTTTGGATCATTTATTGTGGCCTTACACTAGTGGAAACAATTCTTCTTTGGGTTGGTGGAATGACCTTTTATGACGCAGTCAATCATAGTTTGACTACCATGGCCACAGGAGGGTTTTCTACTAAAAATGCCAGTATTGCCTACTATCATGATCCCTTTATTCAATATGTAATTATTGTATTTATGTTTTTGGCTGGAACCAATTTCACGATGACCTACTTCGGTTTGCATGGTCAATTCAGAAAAGTGATTAGAAATGAAGAGTTCCGGTTCTATCTGGTTTTTAGTTTAGTTGTTTCTACCATCATCGGTCTTATCATTTTTAGCCTTGGACACGATACGTTTGAAAAATCCATACGCGATGCATTATTTCAGGTTGTGTCAGTGGTGACCACTACAGGGTTTGTAACTCATGATTACACCTCATGGACATCCTTTATTACGGTCGTGTTCTTTTTACTCATGTTTGCTGGCGGCTCGGCCGGGTCTACCGCAGGCGGAGTTAAACTGGTGAGGCATATTCTCCTGATTAAAAACTCGTTGCAAGAATTGAAACGAATCCTTCATCCATCAGCCATCATTCCTGTTCGTTTCAATGGCAAGGCGGTCAACAGGGACATTACTTTTAATGTTCTGGCCTTTATTATGATCTACATTCTGATCATGTGCTTCGGCGCCATTGCGGTTTCTTCGTTTGGCTTGGATTTTAACACCTCTTTAGGGGCGGTTGCAACCACTTTGGGAAACATTGGTCCGGGCATTGGGGATGTGGGCCCAGTGGACAATTTTGCGCATTTGCCGGATGGTGTTAAGTGGATTTTGTCATTCCTGATGCTTGTGGGTAGGTTGGAACTGTTTACTGTTCTTATCTTGTTTACACCTTATTTCTGGAGAAAAGTCTAACCAATCTCCAAGTAATAGCACATCTTTGAACACTCAATAAGAGGGTATGAATTCTTTAGCTTATGTTATCTGGACATTTGATCCAGCGCTTTTCAACATCCCAGGTCTGGACTATGCACCACGATGGTATGGTGTCCTTTTCGCACTCGGGTTCATCCTATCTCAACAAATTTTCTTCTGGATATTTAAGAAAGAAGGGAGGCCTGAAAAGGATGTAGAGAGGATCACTACCTATATGGTTGTGGCCACTATTATTGGAGCAAGGCTAGGACATTGCTTATTTTATGACCCATCACATTACCTATCCAATCCACTTGAAATTCTTAAGGTGTGGGAAGGCGGGTTAGCCAGCCATGGCGGCGCGATTGGCATCTTAATCGCGATATACATCTTCTGTAGAAAATACAACTACCGGTTTTTGTGGGTATTGGATCGCCTAGTCATCGTAGTTGCATTAACTGGAGCAATGATCCGAACAGGCAATTTGTTTAATTCTGAGATGGAGGGTACACTGACGAACTCAAATGTTGGGGTAGTTTACGCCAGGGCAACCTACGATGTAGTTAGTAGCTATTATGAAGAACGCACTGAGGACATTTCCATCATTAAAGGAGGAGAAATGCAGAGCGATCAAGCTGGAGTCGTGCCACTCACCGTACGAATTACCTTTAACAAGGGGGAAGAGCTGCAACTTGCAGATAAGAATTTTGTTGAAAACCAACTGAAAAATGCGCTTGAAAGGTATACAGAGGTAAGTCAGCACATAGATTTCGGTATTGGCCCCTTGTCCTACAAAATATATGCGGAAAATGGGCAAGAAGTCATTGATATTTATGGATTAGGTAATGTGAGGCATGCCGCACAACTTTATGAGGCTACCTATTGTCTGTTGTTAATGGGGCTGCTATTCTGGCTTTGGTATAAAAAGCGGGAGTCCTTACCACAAGGGTTCAACTTCGCTCTCTTTATGATTATTCTCTGGTCTGCAAGGTTCGTGGATGAGTTTTTCAAAATGCCTCAAGAGGCCTTCGAAGAAAATATGACCATCAATATGGGCCAGATACTCAGTATTCCATTGACCCTTGC
Organism: uncultured Roseivirgaceae bacterium; assembly: GCA_964591785.1. Lineage (GTDB taxonomy): Bacteria > Bacteroidota > Bacteroidia > Cytophagales > Cyclobacteriaceae > Ekhidna. The sequence continues at coordinate 23,817 of CAZQDI010000010.1, read as the reverse complement.
CGGGTTCATCATCCTGCTTCTAATCTACCGAGGCGAAAGGAAAATGACCGATTTTCAATAGAGCGGGACTGAAAGTCCCGCTGAATTTAAGAATTAATCTTATTCATTCTCCACGGACTCTGCTTCACTTTCCAAAGAGTCTAGCTCCGATTCAATAGCCTCAATAGCCTCTTCAGCTTCAGAGGCAGCCTCATCCTTGATTTCTTCAGCTTCCATTGCTTCCTCCTCAACAGTTGATTCAGTAGAAGCAGGAGACGAACATGCCCCCAGAAACATCAGGAGAGCCAATAGCATTACTATTTTTTTCATTTGCAGTTAGGTTTTGTTTGACTCAAAGCTATGGTTTACCCACGAAAGTTTCCAATCCCAGACGGAATGTCAGAATATTAGAAAGAACCTGCAATGGCCCTGCCACATTGTCTTGAAATAATCCAATAAAAAGGAAGGAATAATTCTTGTTTGTATGATTTCAGTACAAAAATAAATTCAGATGAATTTCAATAATTATACCATCAAAGCTCAGGAAGCACTACAAAAAGCGACTGAAATAGCTGGTGCCAACCAGCAGCAGGTTATTGAAACAGGTCATATGCTTCAAGCAGTACTTCAATCGGACGAAAACCTAATCTCCTTTCTTTTGAAAAAGCTTGGGACAACCAAGTCTTTTTTGGAAATGCCCCTTGAAAAGTTGATTTCAAGTTATCCGAAAGTCTCCGAAGGGCAACCGTACCTATCCAACGAAGCAGCAAAGACTTTACAAAATGCGGAGAGGTATCTCAAAGACTTTGAAGATGAATTTGTCTCCGTCGAGCACATACTATTGGGGCTTTTAGCGGGAAGTGATCAGGTCGCACAACTGCTAAAAACTGCTGGATTGGAAGAAGGCCAACTTAAATCTGCTATTAATGAGCTTCGAGGAGGTGAGAAGGTCACAGATCAAAATGCTGAGTCCAAGTACCGCTCGTTGGAGCGATACTCTAACAACCTGAACGAACTTGCAAAGAAAGGAAAGATTGACCCCGTGATTGGCAGGGACGAGGAAATACGAAGGGTGCTGCAGATCTTGGCAAGGAGAACTAAAAACAACCCCATACTTCTGGGCGAACCAGGTGTGGGAAAGACAGCGATTGTAGAAGGGATGGCACAAAGAATTGTCGACGGAGATGTGCCTGAAAATCTAAAATCCAAAACAATCATCTCATTGGACATGGGACTTTTGGTAGCGGGAGCAAAATACAAGGGAGAGTTTGAGGAACGCTTAAAGTCAGTGATCAAGGAGGTAACCGACAGTGAAGGGGAAATTATTCTTTTCATAGATGAAATTCATACGCTGATTGGTGCAGGAGGAGGTGGAGAAGGAGCTATGGATGCAGCCAACCTCCTCAAACCTGCCTTAGCTAGAGGGGAGCTTCATGCGATAGGGGCTACGACGCTGCAGGAGTACCAGAAATACGTAGAGAAGGACAAAGCACTGGAGCGCAGGTTTCAGGCAATTTCAGTCCCGGAGCCAAGTGTCAGTGATGCAATCTCCATTCTGAGAGGAATTAAGGATAAATATGAGGTTCATCACGGGGTTCGGATTCAGGATGATGCGGTGATTGCATCTGTAGAGCTTTCAAATCGATACATTTCCGATCGGTTTCTGCCAGACAAAGCCATCGACCTGATGGACGAGGCGGCATCGAAACTACGTATCGAGATTGATTCGCTGCCGGAGGAGTTGGATGAACTGAACAGGAAAATCATGCAATTGGAGATTGAGCGTGAAGCAATCCGACGGGAAAAGAATAAAGAGAAAGAAAAACACCTGAATAAAGACTTGGCAGATCTAGAAGCGGAAAGAAATGAGCTGAAAGCCAAATGGGAAAATGAAAAATCTGTCATTGAGGGATTGAGAGAAGCGAAGGAGAACATCGAGGAGTTTAAACTGGAGGCAGAGCGGGCAGAGCGAGCCGGAGAATATGAAAAAGTAGCCGAGATCAGATACGGAAAAATTGTGGATGCTGAAAAGCAACTACAGGATTACCAATCTCAGCTAAGCACCATGCAAGGCGAGGAAAGTTTGCTCAAAGAAGAAGTTGATTCGGAAGATATTGCTGATGTAGTTGCAAAATGGACTGGCATTCCCGTGTCCAGGATGCTACAGAGCGATCGAGAAAAATTGATTCTTCTGGAAGAGGAACTTGGCAAGCGAGTGGCGGGACAAACAGAAGCAATTGAGGCAGTTTCTGATGCAGTCAGGAGGAGCCGAGCGGGGCTGCAGGATCCTAAGCGACCCATTGGTTCATTTATCTTTTTGGGAACTACCGGAGTAGGGAAAACGGAACTTGCCAAAGCACTTGCAGAATACCTCTTCAACGATGAAAACTCAATGGTACGACTGGATATGTCGGAATACCAGGAACGTCATGCCGTCAGCAGACTAATTGGTGCACCTCCAGGATATGTAGGCTATGATGAGGGAGGGCAACTTACGGAGGCTGTTCGGCGAAAGCCTTACAGTGTGATCCTGCTTGATGAGATTGAAAAGGCTCATCCAGACGTGTTTAATATTTTACTCCAAGTACTGGATGATGGAAGACTGACCGATAGCAAGGGTCGTGTGGCCAATTTTAAAAATACCATCATCATTATGACCACCAACATTGGCTCCAGCCTCATTCAGGAGCAATTTGCACAACTGGATGAGGTAAATCCAGATCAGGTGATCCAAGAGACCAAACATCAGGTCTATGAATTGCTCAAGAAGTCAGTGCGACCTGAGTTCCTAAATCGAGTAGACGAAACCATTATGTTTAGACCATTGAGTAAGTTGGACCTTCAGAAAATTGTGGGGATTCAATTCAAACTCATCCAAAAGAGGCTCGAAGAGAATGGAATTAAGATAGAGGCGGATGATAAATTGTTAGCACACCTGGGAACCATCGGTTTCGATCCTCAGTTCGGAGCGCGACCTTTGAAACGAGTGCTTCAACGAGAGATTCTTAATGAGCTTTCCAAGGAGATTCTAAAAGGAGCGATACAAAAAGAATCGGTAATTGGTGTGACCTTGACAGAGGATCACGAGGTGGAGTTCTTAAACCTGGACAAAGTTTCAATCGAGGAGAATCTTTAGTCGCAAGTGAAGTTCTGGTGAGCCTTGAAATATGCCCTTATAAGGGTTTACATGTCACGTTGTAAGACTTTGGTTGCTTAGGAAGAATCTTGTGGGCGCGAATGGTTGCTACAACATATTGGGACCATACTCCTCGAGGTGCTTATTATCAATTGATAAAAAATCAGGCAAATCGTTCAAAATTTGAACTATTGAGCTTAAATTGGTGCTATTACCCGTAACAACCCGATCTATGACTACAGAAGCACTACAACAGGAAATTACAAGCCTTGAAGGACAGTTGACAGGCGACATGTTCAAGGACATGGAGATCAAGGATAAAATCCACAATCTGAAGATGAAATTGAACGGAACCCGGCCTATGAACTCTGAGATAGAGTGTGTGGGTTGCGGAAGTTGATTCGTCGAATAAATTATTTAAAATCAATCAGTTAACTAATTTCGTTCAACTAATGAGTTAAGATTGATAATAGAGCGAAATACGATTAGTACAAGAATCAGCTGGTGTCTGATTTTTTGGTTCATCACATCCTCTATCTTTTCACAAACATTCACACTTCAGGCCGGTACAGGTTCTGAAATAGGTGGAAATAAGGATGGTGGAGCAGTATGGGCTGACTTTGACAACGATGGCGATCTTGATCTCCTGATTAATACCTCAGTGAACAACACGGGAGGCCGCACTCGATTGCTACAAAGTGATGGCGCCAGTAACCCATCTTTTGCAGATGTATCCACAACTTTGGCAAATGGGCTGGTTCTGCAGCGTTGTGAACGATCAATCATTTGGGGGGACCTCAACAATGATGGTTTTATTGACTTTGTCAGGAATGCTTCCTCCCGTATTGAATTTTACCTGAATCGTGGAACAGACTCGTCACCTCAGTATCAATTTGGAGTTACGGGCACACAAAATCCCAATTTTGTTTTTACAGACCTTCAACAAGACGGATGTACTCAGGGTGACGGTTTAAATTCAGAAGGATTGGCCTTATTGGATTACAATAATGACGGCTGGCTTGACTTGATCATCGAAAATGCCGAATGCGGCATTGATGTGTTGGAAAACCAACAATTGGACGGCTCGTCGTCAAGAGGACTTCTTTTGGCTGACAATGGTGACAATGATGGAGATGCGGAAAGTGCTGCGGAAGCGACGGGAAACGCTTTCATGCAGCATGTTAGCGTCACGGGTAATACCCTGGGTTTAAATCTGGTTAGCCAAAATGGTGACTACATCGCCAGTGGCGACTATAACAATGACGGTTATGTAGACTTCCTTGCCAGGAAACCCTCTGCGGCCACAGGCTATAAGTTATATTCCAACGATGGGGATGGTACGTTCACTCCCAACACCTCATTCCCAATTAATGACCCGGCGACCGACGCAGACAATTCGAATAAGGGAGGTGCTATCTTCTGTGATTTCGACACGGACGGTGACTTAGACATTTATTGGACCGACGGAGGAACCAATCAAGTCTGGCTCCAGACAGCTTCTGAAACGTTTACCCCAGCAGGAAAGCCAACTATACCAGGCACCCCAAATATTGACGGTTGTGCCTGTGCTGATGTTGACGGAGATGGAGACATTGATTTGTTTCTGGGAAACAATGCCGGTAATAGCTATCTCTATCTCAATACGACAACGGGGACTAACAGTGTTGCAGACTTAAATTTTACTCGAACCGACATCGCCGTCAATGCCGATGCAGAAGGCGTAAACCTGGTGGACTACGATGCAGATGGAGATTATGACATTTATGTTAATGTAAAAAATGGAAACAATCAGCTTTGGGAAAATGACTTATGCGATGGCGGAGGTTGTTCATTTATTGAAATATTTATTGAAGACTGCATTGACGGCAGTACCGTGACGAGGCCGGTGATAGGAGCCAACATTGTTTTTCGTGATGATATGGGTAGTATCATATCAGTGTCACAAAGTGGGAGCACTTCTGCCGGACATGGGGCTCAGAACCCACCCGCAACGATTTTTAGTTTGCCTGATATGACTTCTGACTATACCATTGATATTACGTTTCCTGAGAAAAATGGAACTGTCGAGACGTATTCATACGATTTTAATGCTACAGAGATTGTAGACAATAAGCTGACACTGCTGGCCGTCAATGGGACCGATGGTTCGTCATCGTGTGAAGAGGACTCCGTTTTACCAGTGGAGCTGCGCTACTTTTCTAGTCAGACGCTAAAAGAAGGGATTCGTCTTACATGGGGAACAGCTTCAGAGACAAACAACGATTATTTCATGCTCGAACGATCAGCCGATGGCAATGAATTCGAAGAGGTAGATCGAGTAGGTGGCAATGGCACCACCAACCAGCCTAAGGACTACTCTTTGGTAGATATGAACCCACTGATTGGCGCAAACTATTATCGCCTCACTCAAGTTGACTTTGATGGTCAATCTGAGACTTTCGATATTCTACTGGCATTTTTTGAAGCGGATAATAAAGTGGCTGTTTTCCCTAATCCGGTACAGGAGAAAATCAACGTTCAATTTGGTGGGACTTTTAGTAGAACCAATGTTGAGCTTTCTATCATTTCTTTGTCAGGAAAGCTTCTTTGGCAACGACAAATGCTTCTCTCAGGATCACGTGTAAGCATTTACATTGAAACGTTGCCTCCAGGAACCTACTTGTTTGAGATGAAAAATGCCATTCAGACGTATTCCTCGAAAATAAGGAAGGAATAGCAGAAAAATTCAGTCACTCAGAAGCCTATTGCTTTGGTTGGTGTCATTAGCATGAAAACGAAGGCAATGAAACGAATTCTTATCATCACATTCCTACTCGCAACCCTTGCTGCACCAGCCCAGGACGCGACCCATATGGCAAAGTACGACTACATCTCGAGTTACGGCGCACATGGACATTCATCCTTTGCTATAGTAAGAAAGGACGAGAAGTATGGAATTATCGATCGTCAGGGGAACGAGGTCATTGCCCCTACTTATGACAAGATTTATTCTTTTGGTGAATCACCTTCAAACTGGGCTAAGGTAAGGGCTAATGGGCTGTATGGATTTATTGATCGTGAAGGGACTGAAGTGGTCAAACCAGTCTACGAGTCGGTTCGTTCTTTTGGGGACAAAAACATTAATTGGGCAGTCATTCAAAAGAATGGGCTGTATGGTTTCATAGATCGAACAGGATCTGTCACCGTAGATCCCGTCTATTCAATGATTGGATCATTTGGCTCAAATGGGGTGCCTTGGGCGAAAGTAGAAATGAACGGACTTTTTGGATACATCGATCGAACGGGCAAAGAAATCGTACCCGCCAAGTACCAAAAAATAGGAAGCTATGGAAGCTACAATTCGGAATGGGCCAAAGTTCTGAAAGACGGGTTATACGGATTCATTGATCGCTCTGGAAAAGAAGTGGTGGTGCCACAATACTCCTCTATCTCTTCTTTTGGCCATTTGACGAAATACTGGGCGAAAGTGGAAAAAAATGGTCTCATTGGAGCGATTGACCGATCTGGGAAAGAGGTGATTCCACCCAAATACGAGAAAATTAGTTCCTTTGGTGCCACACGAGCATCTCATTTGGCTGCTGTGCGGGTAAACGGCCTATATGGCTTTATCAATAAGTCTGGACAAGAAGTGGTGCCACCTACTTTTGATGACATCAATTACTTTGATTCTCGAAATGGAGATTTGATGCGAGTAGAGAAAGAGGGAAAGACAGGCTTCCTGAACAAGGAAGGGGTATTGGTGGTCCCTCTCACCTTGATCGATCTCAACAGGAACTACCACGAATTGAGTGATCATTTCAATTCCGGAGGATCTCATATTGGGAAACTTGGACCAGTCAAGCGCTTTTGGGTAAGTCCGTTTCACAAGGGTTACGCGGTCATCAAAAGTAAAAAAACCAGACTTTTAGGTGTAATTGATGAGGATTTTAAGGTAATAGTGCCTGTTGATCATCGAAAGATTATGGTAGATGAAAAGGGAGGTATCCATGTTTGGAAGTAGGAGAAAATAAATAGGACAACATAGATTTCTTTCCGTAAATTAGGTGTCCAACTTAATTGATGAAATGAAAAACCTACTAAGAGCTGTCCTACTTTTAATCTCCTTTGGTACCCTCGCTCAATCCGCAGACGAATACCTCAATCAACTAAAATACCGATTAATCGGACCGTTTAGAGGAGGCCGGTCAGTGGCTTCTTCAGGAGTGATCGGAGATCCACTTACATACTATATGTCCACCACAGGAGGAGGTTTGTGGAAGACGACTGATGCTGGCCAACGTTGGAGCAACATCTCAGATGGCTTTTTTGAAACCGGTTCGATGGGAGCTGTTGCCGTCTCCGAATCCCATCCATACATCGTGTATGTCGGCATGGGCGAACATGCACCCAGAGGAGTCATGACATCCTATGGAGATGGTGTTTATAAATCTACAGATGCAGGGAAGACCTGGACAAAGCTGGGTCTGGAAAAAACACAACACATTTCAAGAATCCAAATACACCCCACGAACCCGGATATTGTGTATGTCGCAGCTCAGGGAGCGTTACATGGAGACAACAACGAACGAGGCGTCTATAAGTCCACCGATGGTGGAAAGACATGGTCACAGATTTTGTTTGTAAACAGCATGACTGGATGTAGCGAATTGGCCATGGACATGAACTATCCAGATGTTCTTTATGCGGGGATGTGGCAACATCGACGTACGCCGTGGAAAGTAATAAGTGGAGGTGAGGGCAGCGGGCTTTATAAAAGTCTGGACGGAGGCTCTTCATGGGAAAAAATAGAAGAAGGTTTACCTGAAGAAAAAGGGAAAATTGCTGTTTCGGTGAGCAGGGCAAACAGTCAAAAAGTCTATGCGCTCGTAGAGGGAGACTCACAAAAAGATGAAGGCGGTCTGTTCGTTTCAAATAATGGTGGGGAAAGTTGGAGCCAGGTCAGTGGAGACAACCGATTGACTCAACGAGCCTGGTATTACATTGAGGTTTTTGCAGACCCTCAGGATGAACATACGGTCTACGTATTAAGCGCTTCTGCCCTGCGCTCCATTGACGGAGGTAGATCCTGGGAGCGACTTTCAGGGACACATGGAGATTACCATGACCTCTGGATCAATCCCGAGAACCCAAGAAATATGGTGATTTCCAATGATGGTGGGGCAGCCATCTCCTTTGATCAGGGTGCACATTGGTCGACTCAAAGCAACATGCCTACCTCTCAGATCTATCGACTGAATGCAGACAACCTATGGCCTTACAATATCTATGGAGGGCAACAGGATAATACATCCATTAAAATCGCCTCGCTTTCTCAATTTTCTGGAGAGATCAGCCGCAAGGATTGGGAACCATCCGCAGGTGGCGAAAGTGCCTTCGTAGCGTTTGACCCTGACAATCCTCGCTTCACAATGGGAGGTAGCTATCTGGGGAACATGCAAGTGATGGACCACAATACAGGCGGAAGGATGAAAGCTGAAATCTATCCTGAGCAATACCTGGGAAGAGCTGCCAGGGATATGAAATACTTGTTCAACTGGAATTCACCAATCATTTGGTCCAGCCATGAGCCAGGCACTTTTTATCATGGATCACAATATGTACTGAGAACCCGAGACCTCGGAAAAAGCTGGGAGGTCATCTCTCCTGACCTTACCAGAAATATTGACGAGAAGCAAGGAAAAGGTGGTGGGCCACTGACAAACGAAGCGGTGGGCGCAGAAAACTATGGCACGCTGTCCTATATTATCGAATCACCACATGAAAAAGGTGTCATTTGGACTGGTAGTGATGATGGACAGGTCTACCGAACCGCAAATGGCGGTGAAACATGGGACAATGTCACGCCCAAAGGGCTTGGGGAATCTCTCGTCAACGCCATTGAAGTTTCGCCGCATGATGCATCCATTGTGTACGTCGCCACCACCAAGTACAAATTCAATGATTACACCCCTGCGGTCTACAAGACAACCAACAATGGGAAAAGCTGGACGAACATCTCGGAAGGGATTCCTTACGGTTCATTTACGCGCGTAGTTCGGGAAGATCAGGCAAGAAAGGACCTGCTTTACCTAGGTACGGAGAAAGGCATGTATGTTTCTTGGGATGGCGGTAAAAAGTGGGAAACGCTGCAACTCAACCTTCCGGTAACCCCGATTCTGGATTTAAAGGTGCATAAGGGGGATCTCATTGTTGCAACCTCCGGAAGGTCAATTTGGATTCTGGACGACCTTAATGTGATTCAAGAGAAGTCTAACTCAACAGGCCTCAAGCTTTATACGCCTGAAGCAACCACCTATGGTATATGGTATGGGCCACTCAATGGGAATAATCTTTCCTCTTTTTCCGGAGCTGTAGATTTTGTGGGGATCAATCCTGCCAATGGAGTCGTCATTCACTATGAGTTGCCTGAGCTTGCAGAAGATGCAGAAGTGGAAATTACAATTTCGGATGAGGAAGGGAATGTTGTCAGAACGTTCACCAGTGAAAGGAAAGAGTTTAAGCGATATGCTGGTGGACCGCCCTCACCAACCATCCTTTCAAAAGAGCCAGGCTTGAACCGATTGGTGTGGGACATGAGAAATGAAACCATGCCAGGCATACCGGAAGCATATATTGAGGCGAGCTATCGTGGTCATCGGGTAGTTCCGGGGAAGTACACTGTTGAGCTTGCCGCCAATGGTGTATCTCAAAAGGTGCCAGCGGAAATCATGTCGAATCCAACCTTAGAGGTGAGTACAGATCGGTTTGAAGAATTCGATCAACTGATGACAGAGATGGAAGGAACACTAACTGCCATGCATTTGAGGGTGAATCAAATGGCTTCCATCAACCAACAACTAAAGATGGTTAAATCCGAACTGGAAGGTGACCTGATGTCCCGATGTGAGGAGCTTATTGGGAAACTCACTCAATGGGACGAAAAAATGGTTCAACGTAAGGCCAAGGCGTATGATGACGTTGAAAACTTTGAAAATAAATTTACTGCGGAATATATGTATCTAATTAACTCCGTTGAATCACAATTACCAAGGGTTAATGACTCAGCATACGACCGAAAAAAGGAATTGGATGGGCAATGGGAAACCCTGAAACAGGAGTCTGATACATTACTGGAACAGGATATCCCGGATTTAAATAAAGCCCTTTGGGCTGCTGGAATTGGAGCGATTACCTACGACTAAAGTGAAGAAGCAAATAAAATCACTAAAGCAAAACAATGGTTCCAAAAGGTTGG
>CAZQDI010000010.1:0-13458 GCA_964591785.1 uncultured Roseivirgaceae bacterium | reverse complement strand
ATGCACTTTAGTGCATCCTTTTTTGCTTCAAATTATAAGTAGTACTAAAATGCCCGACTGAAAAGTAATTTCATTTCTTCCCAACTCGCACTGTCTGCCGCCGCATCATAAGCAAGCGCACCGCTTAACATTTCGTGTTGACTTGCTATCTCATCAGCCGCCTTATTCGTGAAGCCATGGACTGCACCTTCATAAGATACGTACTTATAGTCTACTCCTGCTCCGTCCATGACAGCTTTAAAATCTTCTACCTGCTGGCTGCTGATCATCGGATCGTCGGCACCATTCGCAACAAGAATTTTTGCCTTGACTACCCCAGCCGAATCAGGCATTATTGGAAGGCCAAGTCCAGAATGGAATGCTGCAACCGCATCAATGTCATAGCCTGCGCTTGCCATCGTTAGGCCCATGGTGCCTCCGAAGCAAAATCCAATGACACCGATCTTCTCAGGATCTACGTTGGGATGGCTTTTCAGAAGTTCAAGTGCACTCTCGAATCTTGCTTTGGCCACGTCCATATTACTTACCACAGACATCATAAAGGTCTGCGCATTCTCTGGGTGAGTGGTGTTTTGACCATCACCGTACATATCTAAGGCAAATGCCACATAGCCAAGTTCGGCAAGTTGGTCTGCTTTCTCGCGAGAATGTGCATTATGCCCCCACCATTCGTGAATTACCAAAATTCCCGGGCGCTTACCTTCCATATCTTCGCTGGCAGCAAAGTACCCTTTTAGCGTAGTGGAGTCAGAAGAATACGAAGTTTCTCCGGAGGGAGATTCGGTTCCAGTAGACACTTCTGAATCATTCGTTGCTTCTTCGCTGGTGGAAGAAGTGGTGCTACAGGCTGAGATCAACAATGCAGCCAGGCACACGTAAGTGAGTTTTTTCATTTTCTAGTTTAGGTTTTTTAATGTCCTCAAAGTTAACCAGTTGAGTCTTCAGGCTTTCGCTTTCTCCAAATTTTGTAAATTCATTGTGAGTTAATTCAATACCATGACTGATAATGCACATAAGGATATTCCGGGGAATCCCTCGACTGCCAAAAGTAGCAGACTGAGTCTTCGCAAAACGGCAACAGCAGACACCCTTCGAGTACTAACAATGGAGGATTGGAAGTTTTGGCAACACAACGGCTATCTTGTAATTAAGAATGCGGTACCCAGGGAGCAGGCTTTGAGTACCGCAGCCTTCTTATGGGAGTTTGAGGACAAAAACCCGGAGGATCCCTCCACCTGGTACACCAAACCGCGCGCCGAGATGCAGATGAAAGAGCTGGTCGGGACTGGGATGGTGGAGGTCTATAACCACCAACAACTTTGGAACAACCGGCAGTCTGAAAAAATCTATCAGGTCTTTGTCGATCTATGGGGGACCGAGCATTTATGGGTGACCATCGACCGTGCCAACTTAAACTTTCCAATCAGGCCCGGTCATGAATACAAAGGATTTATTCACTGGGATTATGATCCTGAAACCAGACCTCAGAATATGCAGGGGGTGCTCGCCCTGGCTGACCAGACCGACATAGACATGGGTGGATTTCAATGTATCCCGTGGCTTTATCGAAATTATGATACTTGGAAACTTACGCAACCCGAAGATCGGGATCGTTTTCAACCTGATATCACAGGACTGGAAGACAAATTGGTAAAAGTGCCTCTTGAAGCCGGTGATCTATTGGTTTTTAACAGTACGGAACCACATGGAATTCGTCCGAACCATTCGCAAAAAGTAAGAGTGGCACAGTACATTTCAATGATGCCGGCACAGCCAGAGGACCTGGCACTTAAGGAATGGCGCATCAGTTCGTGGCGGGATCGAATTGCCCCGGAGGGATACGCCTTTCCAGGCGACCCTCGTAATTGGGAGCAAAACAAATATGATCGGGCCGAGCTAAGTCTACTTGGTCAGAAGTTGCTTGGTTTGCAGGATTGGTAGCTTAGTTCAATTTGAAGCTAATTGGCAACATCATTTTCACTTTTACCGGAATTCCTCGTTGTTTACCTGGGGAAAATTGAGGTAGGCTGCTGACGACTCGTATGGCCTCTTCGTCACATCCAGCACCTATTCCCTTGACTACGGCAACGTCAGAAACCTTGCCTTTTTCGTCGATGATAAAGGTAAGGAACACTTTCCCTTCCACTCCAATATTCTGCGCCTTGCGTGGATATTTTAAGTTCTTCCCAATATACCGTAACAAAGCTTGGTCACCTCCTGGAAAAGCGGGCATCTCTTCGACAAAAAGAAACAGCTCTTCCGGAGCTTCTTCTTCGACAGTAATTGCGGGAGAGACTTCCACCACCTCCGTTTCCTGATCCACCAAAATGATATCAGTTGTCTCGAATAGGTCTTCCGTCACTTCCTTAATGACAGTTGATTGATTAAGTACCCTTTTTTCTGGGACAATTGGCTTAGGAGGTTCCAGGCGTGGTTGTTCAGTGACGATTGGATCCATGATCACGTACCAATCTTCAGGTTCAGGTTCTCTTGGAGTCACCAGAGGTTCAATTTCAGATTTCCACTCAAATGCCAACAGGGTCAGTGAAAGTGATATGATCATTCCTATGCCGAAGAATAGTGGTCTTTTGTGCTCTAAATCATACTTTTTGTTTTTCTTGATTTCCATTTTTACAGTGTTTATTTGGTTTAAGGTGCAAAAACCAAAGCATGAATCGTGCCCTATTTTGCTGGATTACCAAATAATCCATGATGAATGTTGTAATTTGAATACCTAACCGAACATCTATGAAACCAACCCTTGCTTCTGCATTGATCTTGCTTGTTCTGTCCACTTGCTCAGAAAAGCAATCTGAATCCATTCGATTACCGATTCAAAAACCTGTGGAGATTCTGCGTGATCAATGGGGAATCAATCACATTTATGCCAGTACGCAGTCCGACTTATTCTTTGCCCAGGGCTATGCTGCTGCCAGAGATCGGTTGTTTCAATTTGAAGTATGGCGGCGTCAGGCAACCGGAACAGTTGCTGAAATTCTCGGGGAGCGAGCGTTGAAAAGAGACATTGGCACTCGATTATTTAGGTATCGTGGCGACATGCAGGAAGAGATGAATTACTACCATGAAGATGGAGCTGAAATCATTACCGCTTACACACAGGGAGTAAATGCTTACATCAGTGAAATCAATTCGCGACCTGAAGACTTGCCAATGCAGTTCAAGGCATTGGGAATCAAGCCAGAACATTGGACCCCAGACGTTGTCATCTCCAGACACCAGGGATTGTTAGGTAACATCGGTCAGGAGCTCCGAGTAGGTAGGGCTGTGGCCAAGCTCGGAGTAGATGAGGTAAAGAAGCTTTACTGGTTTCACCCAAAAGATCCCGATCTAAGCTTGGATCCATCCATCTCCGAAGAACTCCTCTCGCAGGATATTTTAGGATTGTACAACGCTTACCGAAAATCAGTCAAGTTTCAGCGGGAAGACATCCTTCCGGCTTTTAGGTCCGAGGAACCTGTTGCGGAGCTGCTATTAGGCACTCAAAGACAAGAAGACTCCCTTTCGATTGGGAGCAATAATTGGGTCGTTTCTGGAGCAAAGACCAAAGATGGCAATACCTATATGGCCAATGATCCACATCGAACGATCGCAATCCCATCACTTCGCTACATGGCTCACCTCGTGGGTCCTGGCTGGAACGTAATCGGCGGGGGAGAACCGGAAATTCCTGGGATATCGATCGGACACAATGAAGTCGGTAGTTGGGGACTTACCGTCTTTCGAACCGACGGTGAAGATCTTTATGTGTATGATCTGAATCCTAAAAATCATAACCAATATAAATATCTTGGTGAATGGGTAGATTTTGAGGTGCTATCAGACACCTTCAAAATCAAAAATGGATCAGACACCGTGGTGAATCATCTCTATTCAACCCACGGTCCAGTCACTTTTGTGGATCGCACTCGGTTAAAGGCATTTGCGGTCCGTTGTGCCTGGCTGGAGCCGGGAGGCTCGCCCTACCTGGCCTCACTTCGAATGGATCAGGCTCAAAGTTGGGAGGAATTCAGAAATGCTTGCAACTATTCCCATATTCCTGGGGAAAACATGATCTGGGCTGATAAATTTGGAAACATTGGTTGGCAGGCGGTTGGAATTGCCCCGATACGTAAGCACCATAGCGGGTTGGTCCCCGTTCCAGGAGACGGTAGGTATGAATGGTCCGGATACTTGCCAATTATAGAGAAACCCAATGACTACAACCCTGAAAAAGGCTTTATAGCCACGGCCAATGAGAATGTTACACCCGAGTCATACACCCGGTGGGATGCCGTCGGATATTCGTGGTCGGATCCGTACCGAGGAGATCGGGTGAGCGAGGTTTTGGGGCAATCCAGCGAGTTAACAATGGAAAATATGAAAGCCTTACAGGTGGATTATTACTCCAAACCAGCGGCAATTCTTACTCCACTCCTGGAATCCTTGGAAATGGAGGGCAGGTATCAGGAAGCAAACCAGCGAGTCTCTGACTGGGATTACGAGCTACGGCCCACATCTGTGGCTGCTGGGATTTATGTAGCCTGGGAGACTGCGCTTGTAAAAAATGCTCACGACAAATTCGTTCCTGCAGAGGCGAAAGCAGTAATCACAACCCTTCAATTGCACCGTGTGATACAATGGTTAATTGATTGGGAGGCTTCTTTTGAGTCCGAGGCCGATCGAAATGCTTTTCTGGCCAAAAGTTTTGTAGAGGCGGTTGACTGGATGACCCAACAGCTTGGCTCCGAAATAGACAACTGGCAGTACGGCCAGGAAAGATACAAGCACACTTATGTGGAGCATGCCCTGGGGGCGGTAGTGAATGACGAATGGAAGGAACAGCTGAATGTTGGCCCCTTACCCCGCGGAGGAAATGGATATACGCCAGGTTCCACTGGTAATAACTACCGACAGAGTCATGGGGCTTCCTTTCGAATGATCGTCAATACGGGAGACTGGGACGGAGCTATCGGGACCAACAGTCCCGGACAAAGCGGGGATGTCACAAGTCCGTTTTACAGCAATTTGTTTTCTTCCTGGGCGAAAGACGAGTACTTTCCTGTCTACTTCAGTAGGGAGAAGATCGAGGAGGTGACTGTCGATCGAGTCAATCTGATTCCGTTGGAATGAGCGAAAAACATAACAGTCCATTGATCGACATTGACCATTTTTTGAGGCAAAAAAGCCATTTCAGGAAAAGCACACTGAGTCTATTTCGCCGTTACTTCTTGGTATCGTCCACCTCTTTGATTGTAGGATACTCAATCCCTAGCTGATCCAGGTACGAATCGTATCTTGTTTCATCAAAGTAAACCTGCTCAAGCTGTGGTCGAAATTCTTCCATGATATCCGTATTTAGGTAAATGGCTGGTTCTTCCTCTTCGCTGATCATCGGTTTATACTCCAGGTCCATGCCCTGCACATTTCTAAAGTAATCCCAGGCCGCGTCCACCAGTTCAGGTTGCAAAATAAAATCCAGTAAGGTCATCGCTTCGGCTTTTGCCCCAGCAACCACCCCTTTGTGAGCGATGGGCGTAGCCATGGCCACAGCATTGGACCAATGATGTCCTTGCAGACCTGGAATATTGGACGGGTATCGCATGGTGACAGTGGGAAGCTTCCAGCTGATGTCACCGATATCGTCAGATCCACCACTCACGAAAGATCGGACTGGCAGACCGATTTTATTGAGCTTGGTTTCCAAACCATCCACATTGATGGCCCCGACTTCTTTTTGCAGGGCACGTGCCAGCGCCTGATCTTTTTCATCCCACTTGGGCAGGCCTACCTGCTCGATGTTTTTGTACATGGTTTCTGCAATCACCTTGTTGAAGTGTCTGGGCCACGCGCTACCAATGACCTTTCTGCTGACTTTAGTTTGCGTCATTTGAGCGGCACCGTCAGCAATTTCGTTGGCTCGCGCATACATCGCCATGATTTTGGGATATGTGACATTTCGCAAGAAGAACCAAATGGAGGCTTTTGACGGAACCACATTGGGCTGATCTCCTCCATTTTTGATCACGTGATGCGAACGTTGGAGCGGATCCAGGTGCTCTCGCTGATATTGCCATCCAATGCTCATCAATTCAACCGCATCTAGCGCACTTCTGCCTCGCCAGGGTGCTCCGGCAGCATGTGCGGATTCTCCATCAAAGGTATACTCCACGGAGATGAGACCTGTGCCCCTGGATTGACCGTAGGAGACGCCAAGATTCTTACTTACGTGGGTGAAGATGCTAATATCAACGTCGTCAAAGTAGCCGTCTCGAGTGTAGTACGCTTTTGTGCCCAGCAGTTCTTCAGCTACTCCCGGCCAAAGCATTAAGGTGCCCTGCAGTCCCTCGCGTTCCATGATCTCCTTCACCGCAAGGGCGGCAACGATATTCAACGGTGCTCCGGAGTTGTGACCCTCACCATGTCCGGGGGCTCCTTCGATGATGGGGTCATGATAGGCAACACCGGGCTTTTGAGAGGCCTTTGGAATGCAATCCAGATCACTTCCGATAGCGATCACTGGTTTACCACTGCCCCACTTGGCGGTCCAGGCTGTAGGGATGCCACTAATAGCTCGCTCGATCGTGAACCCATTTTCTTCCAGGATACCAGTCAGGTAATTGGAAGTCTCTACTTCCTGAAAACCTAATTCAGCAAAACTGAAGACTTTGTCCACCATCACCTGGGCCAATTTGGCGTTTTCCTCTACTTTCCTTGCGGCCTCTTCCTTCAGGCTTTGGATTTTCTTAGCTGAATATTTTTTTTGTGCAGTTGCACCAAAACACAGCATGCATATTGCGATGATTCCGATTCTCTTCATAACAAATTAGGTTAGGTATGACCTATGAAGTTACATGAAGCAAGGTCAGAACTCAAAATAGAACACCATAATTTGCAGCGGACACCAAATTACATTCGGCGAACCGCCCTATTCCCAATTCTCAAGAAGTACGGGGACTCTTTTTTGTGAAAATCGCAACGATTGCTGACGTGATAATACCAATTATTGGCGTAGCGATCATCCCCTGGATAATGTAGTTCTTCAGATTAAAAAAAGCTTCTGCCTCTTCCATTGTTACTTCTCCTTGTGCAACTGAATAGGCAATCGCATTCGCGAAATAGTCCGGGGTGATCACATAGTTGATGATCGATTGTGTGATTGGTATGCACAACGTGACGATGATTGAGATGATCACCCCACTTTTGAACCCTTGTCCGTAGGTCATGAGCCCACCATAGTCCGCCCTCCTTTTATTCAGCAGCGCCAGCACGTATACTGTCACAGCGGGAATAAGGATAAAATTAGTAGCGATTGGGTGGAACGCGATTCGTTCGTCATGGAAGCCGAATAGTCTTTCAAGCGTAAGCCATACCAATGTCATGAGCACGAAAATGAGGGCCCATTTAATTTCAATTTTAATTTTCATTGTGTGTAGGTTGTCTGATTTGTTAGAGCAAATGAAATCATCCAGCCTCATTTTAACTTCATCCTTTCGGGTGATTTTGCCATCACGATGTTCTTGTTTGGGTGAAATGCACTTTCCGCAGTAACTTGAATGGACCTAACCAAAATTCCGAAACCATGAAAACCTTCTTTATCGCAGCCCTTATTTTGACGTTTGTTAGTTGTAGTGCACCAAATCCAGCGTATGATATAGTCGTGCGTGGTGGGACGATTTATGATGGTTCCGGCGAACCGTCCTTTAGCGGAGATGTGGCGATCAAGGACGATCGGATCGCAAAAATCGGAGAAGTGAAAGGCAAGGGGCGCATTGAAGTAGATGCGGAAGGAATGGCGGTATCGCCCGGATTCATTAATATGCTGAGCTGGGCCAATGTAAGCCTCCTGGAGGACGGTCGTTCTCAAAGTGATATTCGACAGGGAGTCACCCTCGAAGTGATGGGAGAGGGTCGATCCATGGGGCCACTATCCGAAGATATGAAGGAAGAAATGCTCGCGAATCAGGGGGACATTAAGTTTGACATCGAGTGGACTTCTTTAGGGGAGTATCTCCAATACCTGGAAGACAAAGGAGTGTCCACCAATGTCGCATCATTCATTGGTAATGGCACCCTTAGAAGGTATGCGATTGGGTATGATGCCCGGGAGGCCACCGAAGAGGAAATGGAGACCATGAAAATGCTGACTCGACAGGCGATGGAAGAAGGGGCCGTGGGAATTTCGTCCGCTTTGCTGTATACCCCAAGCATGCATGCTAATACCGAGGAGCTGATTGAGCTGGCTTCGGTAGTTTCAGAATTCAATGGAATGTACACTTCCCACATCCGGAACGAGGGAGATTATTTGCTGGAATCCCTTGATGAATTACTAGAAATCGGTGCCAAAGCAGACGTACATGCAGAAGTTTATCACCTGAAGGCATCAGGACAGCAGAATTGGGACAAGATGGACGTGGCCATTCAAAAGATTGACTCGGCACGGCAAGCAGGACAATCAGTGACGGCAGATATCTACACCTACAATGCCAGCAGCACCGGGCTTCATGTTCAGCTACCTGACTGGGTGAGGAAGGGAGGTATTGAGCAGATGATTGAGCGATTAAAAGATCCCGCCATTAAACAACGAGTGCTGGAGGAAATGGAGTTTCGTAATCCACCTTCCACTATTTTGTTGGTTGGTTTCAAGAACGAGGAACTTCGGGTTCATATCGGAAAGTACCTCAATGAGGTCGCAGAGGAGCTTGAAAAAACAGCGGAAGAGACAGTCATTGACCTCATCACTGATGATGACAGCCGAATCCAGGTCGTGTATTTCTCCATGAGTGAAGAGAACATCTTAAAGAAGGCAGCGATACCGTGGGTCAGCTTTTGTTCGGATGCCGGTTCGTACACCAATGAGGGCGTCTTTATCAAACAAAGTACCCATCCTCGGGCATACGGATCATTTATCCGGGTACTGGGCAAATTTGTCAGAGATGAGCAAATTATGTCGATGGAGGAGGGCATTCGCAAGCTCACTTCTCTTCCGGCCACCAATCTAAAACTCAAAGAGCGTGGATTGCTGAAAGAAGGCTATTTCGCAGATGTTGTCATCTTCGATCCGGAAGAAGTAACTGACAAAGCAACTTTTCAAGCGCCTCATCAATATGCCACCGGGGTAAAACATGTGTTTGTCAATGGTGGGCATGTATTGAAAGATGGTGAGCATACCGGGGCCACACCGGGAAGATTTGTCAAAGGACCTGGATGGAAGCCTTCCGCTGAGTAGTCTGAACCAAGTATGGACAGCTGTGTGGGAAGGTTTTTGCAAAATACCTAAAACAGGGTATTGCTTTTGGTCAACAATATTTCCACTTTTAATCCTCAACCTGATCAAATGAAGAAATTACTCTTACTTGTACTGCTGGTCTCTTTTGGGTGTACCAGGAATGAAGACAAGAACTTCATTGTCACTAAGATCAGGTCTGCCGCTAAGCTCGCAACCACGGAAGTAGTGCTTAATAAGATTGTCATTGGAAATAATGTTGAAGGAGATCGCTTTCTCAGTTTTATTGCGGGTCACACAGCGAATACGATTATTTTCAATACGGAAGCCACGGTGAAGTTTGGCATCAGGCTGGACCAGATAAGAAACCAGGATGTTTACCTGAAGAATGACTCGATTCACATTGTATTGCCTCCAGTGGAAATCATCAATTTTAGTTACCCCCACGAAAAGTTCGTTGAGCTCTACCCCTTATCTGACTTTGACAATATCAACCAAATCAAGGATGGTGAAACGATACGGGATTTTGATAAAGTGTTCCGGCTGGCCGAAATCGACATCCGAAACAAAATAGAATTGATGGGGCTCAAGGAGCGGGCTGAAACCAACACGATTGTTTTTCTTGAGAGGTTTCTTATGAAGGCCGGTTACAATAGTATCGCCATTGATTTCAAAGAAAAAAGAAGGGAGGAGACCGATGACTAAGTTATTTCGTCTTTTGACCCTGCTAACCCTGTCTTTCGTCTTGCTGTTGGGATGTAAGAAAAAAGTCAACATTTCAGAAACGGTTTTATCAGTTAAAGAGATTAAAGACATTGGGCAGTTGATCTCTGCCGAGTACAGCGGGGAGGTTGTTTCGAGCTTGTCATTGGAAGAAAATACGGAAGTGGAAGCAGAAATGCAGACCCGCTTTGACTCCCTGGTTAAAAAGAAGGTGGAGGTGGTGCAATACTTCACTTCAAAACATCAAAAGAAGTTAGAGAAACTCAATCAGGATGTGATCAAGCGATTTAACAGGCTGGAGAAGCGTGATAAGGAAGATGTAAAGCTCTTTAAATCTTCAGAGGATAGCCTCCATTTCAAGATTGTCAGGCTGAAAGAACTGAAAGCGATTGATCAGCGAAAGGAGAATCAGCTGCTGAAAAGGTTCAATCGTCTGACCAGAAAGACGGCCAATGAAAAGGCAAAGATCTTGAGGAAATCGCTAAAGACGTCTGAGAAAGAAAGCCTGAAGGTCTTGCAAAAAGCCTCTTCACTTAGCAAGAACAATTTAATTGAACAGCTGAAAACAGGTGGCTATCAGAAATTCAAAGAAGACAACGCAAAAAAAATTGATAGGTACAAGAAGAAAGCGAAAAAGATTGGTAAGGTGGACCTGGCCTACCTTGGAAGGGGAACCGTGCAAGCAGGCTACAACCTCAACGAAATTGATAGTCTCAACATTTTCACATCTCCAGGCCGGGATACTATTTATTTCTTGGATCTTGATCCCGAACTTTTTTCTGTGGATATCAACCCCTGGTTCCTCTACGATGAAACAGAAGTCTCTGAAAACGTCTCAACCAGTTCCGAAAATGCTACTCAACTGTATGGATTCGAACTGATTAAAGTAGTGAATTCTGATAAAATTGGTCTGAACGAAATCAATGAGGTAAAGTCTGATTGTAAACGACAACTGAGGCAGGAGGCACTTGATCGAAATATCCTTGAATTGGCCAAAGAAAATGCGGAGTCAGCACTGCTGAGTTTTTTCCAACTCCTTCCGTTAATTCCAGGTCAGGAAGTGCAGGCGGTGGTCATAAGTCATACCAAATACTTTGACTATAAAACAGACATACTCTATGATGAGGCCATTGACTCCTATGAACTTGAACTCATAAAAAAACTGATTGAGGAAGATATTTCGGAGTTAGATTCTGCTGCCTTTCCCCAACAGACCGTAGAATACCAACAGTACTACCTGGATAAGTTCATCAAGGAGCTGTATTACGCAACACTGGACAAAACCAACCACAAGGACTGGAGCACTACCTGTGCCAACTATTTTGAACGAAGAAACATTTTTATAAAACCTGAAAGTATATGAAACTAGACGCAAAAAATATACTATCCCTCGATGCCGACGATAAAGGGCAAGGAATCAACGAAAGCGATATTAAGCTCAATACGGACCATGTCAAATGGTATATCGACAACAATATCGATCGGGATAGTGGGGTTTTTGACCAGGGCCTCCCAGACACCATTGTCATTCACTATACTGGAAGCAGGTCATTGAAAGGTGACATCAGGGCGCTTACTAGATCAAAGAGACAAGTTTCTGCTCACTTTGTCATAGACGATGATCAGGATGGTACGATCTACCAATTGATGCCATTGAATAAGATCGCCTGGCATGCCGGTGTGAGCAAGATGAAAACAGCGGCCGGCACAAGGAATAGCATCAACCGATTTTCGATTGGCATTGAGGTGGTCAACCCGGGCTACTTAAGTAAGGGAGGCGATGGAAACTTTGTGACTGCACTAGGAGAATCCGTCTTGCCCGCTGAGGCGGTACTGGCAAAACACAAGAATGAGCGAAGTGAGCGCTACTGGTGCAAGTATAAGCCCGGACAGATTGCCAGTGTGGCGCATTTGTGCTTGGAGCTTAAGGAGAAATTTGGAATAAAGTATATTGTTGGCCACGACGACATTTCGCCTGACAGAAAGGTAGATCCGGGACCCTTGTACCCCCTTGACAAACTTCGTGAGATTGTACTACAGCAGGGGAAAAAGGAAATCATGGATGATTCACCCGATGTAGGCAAGGCTGGATTTGTTACGGTTTCCGCATTGAATATCCGAGAGAGAGGTGAATCTGGTGCACCCAAGGTGGCCATGCCGCTTGAGAAGGAGCAGCAGGTGGAGATCCTCGATGAGCAAAACGGATGGTACAAGGTAAAAACTGAAATCACCGGATGGGTGAGTGCTAAATACATCGAGACATGAAAAATGTTGTCATCATCTTCTTTTTGGCACTTATTGTCGTAGTGCTCTATGGACTCAATGAAGAGTTTGGGTGGATTGATTTGAATCTCAAGAACTTGGCCATCGGAGTGGCTGGAGGAGCTGGACCGTTGCAGTACCTAAAAAACCTCTCGGATCAAAAGAATGAAGAAAAACAACTAGCAGCCCAGAGGTATGAATATCGGGTTTTGGAGCAGACAGAATTCATCGAGCGAGAGAAAAGAAAAGCTGCCCAAAAACCTGCTGTGGCTGAGACTGAATCGAAAGCGCCTACACAAGAATTATTTCACGATCAAAATGCTTTAGGATAATGAAAAGTTTACTGGACCTATTAACACCTACCGAACAAGTAATCGTAAGTATTGGAATTGCATTAATCCTGGGATGGTTGGTTTGTGCGATCAGGTGGCTAAAACGCGTGATCAAAACCTACACCTTTGGAGATCCCAACCAGAACCCTTACAAAGACGAAACCCTGGGTCTTCCTCCGGGAACCTTGCGGGCGTTCTTGACCCTTACGATTACGGTAGTGGTCATCATTTACACCACCTTGTCCATGTTAGTGGCACCCCTGCAGGGGGCATACGATGAAATGCTGACTGCCTTTGAAATTGTGTTGGCTTTCTACTTTGGAAGCAGGATCGTGAACTCCGTGACCAAGACGGATGAGAAGAAAACCGAGAAAAGGTACGAAGCAGAAGAGAGGAAGTCCTTGGCTGAGGCGGATGCCAGAAAGACGATTGCCTCTGAAGGAAAAATCAATACGGATGCTTTCTTTAAGCCAGGTGCGATTGGTTGAGTGTGGGACAGGGCAAAAACGAATTAAAGGATAAAGACCTTGATCGCGCGTTGCGTGAATTAGAATTCAAATCCCGAAAATGGAATAGCGGTTGGGGTCGTCTTGTTTCTTTCTTGGCAGTATTAATACCCCTAGTAATTTTTGCATGGAGTTACTATTCGGCTAAAGCAAACGAGAAATTTCAATTCCTGGTGGGTATCGTGCTTGATCATGAAGCCTCCAATCAGTCAAAAACTTACGCGGTTAAACGACTCGGTTTAGATCATCAAGACAGGGCCGAGGACATCCTTAAGGTCTTGTATGAGGAAACCTCCGACAGCACAGTTAGGGTGGAAACCAGACATGCACTGGAGAGAATATTTAAACACCAGAAATTTTGGTTTCTGATTGATGAGAATACCTACAATGAAAAGCTTGAGGAAATTGAACC
>CAZQDI010000009.1:19916-48597 GCA_964591785.1 uncultured Roseivirgaceae bacterium | reverse complement strand
ATTAATCATTGCTGCTTTCACCAAAGGAAGTCTTAGAAGTTTGGACTACTGGATTACTTTAATCCGACCACCAAGATCTCTTCAACTGATCGGTTCAGCCGTACTTGTTCCGATCGATCTTTTTGACGGAACACCAGGATTCTGGTCATGCCCCTTTTTATGCAACATCATCACCTTTAGCATGGTAGCTCTTCCCATCCTCAAATGGAACCAGCTCACCCAATTTGCCTGTGGAATCAGAAGCGTTGCCCTTAGCAACTTGGCTACAAGCCTCGTCTGCCTACAGAAAAAATACCTAAATGACTTCATTCACACCAGATGATAACCGAAGTGACATCCAAGTCTATGGCGACCATTTTGACCCATGGGATCGCAGGAGGTTATTTTCTGCGCCCCCTTCCTAAACTGTTCATGATGGTATTCCTCACAGTTATGGGGATTTTTGGAACATATTTTGGTGGGTTGCAAGGAGCGATCATTTTGATTTTAGCATTCATGGTGGTCCCTCCGGTGCTGGCGGTAGTCTGGAGAACGCAGATCGGTATTTACCTTCTAATTACCGCTTCATTCTTTCTCAGTGTTGGATTGCGACTGATCCCTCAGATCCCTGTCGGACTTTCCATTGACTTCTTAATTCTATTGATGTTAATAGGGAAAGGTTTTCGTTTACAATTCAATCGAGAATGGTTACAACTAAGAAGCCCACTAACCGCTATTGTTCTAATTTGGGCCTGTTACAACCTGATCCAACTCGCAAACCCCTGGGCTGCATCAAGAGCTGCATATTTCTACGTCATTCGACCAGCAGTAGGTTACCTCATGCTTTACTTTCTAATCTGGGACGCCGTAAGAAGCACTAAGCAAGCCACTGGCATTTTTAATTACGTGCTTTTTCTTGGATGGATTGCCGCTTTATGGGGAGTTTATCAATTCTTCTTTGGCTACTTCACTTGGGAGATGGCACATGTCATCCGCACAGACACTGTACACCTGGTTTTTAACCACGGTCGATGGAGAAGCTTCGGTCCTATTGGTAGTCCGGCTCAATACGGAATCATCATGGCTTCCCTGGCTTGTATGACAGGGAATGCCTTCGCTTATAAAAAGAGAGCCTTGGCCAAATTGACTATGGCTGTTCTATTTTTTTGTTTCCTGTTGGCCATGGTTTATAGTGGGACGCGCACTTCTTTTGTCATACCGCCTGTATTTTTTTTCACAAAGGTTATCATTAGCAGAAACAAGAAACTGTACATGAGCCTGGTATTGGGTATCATGGCAATGATCATTTTGGCTAAAGTCCCAAGTAGCAACTATCAGGTCCAACGCATCCAATCCGTATTCAAGGCGAAAGAAGATAAATCGTACCAGATACGTGCAGCGAACCGAGCAATGATCACCCCCTGGGTCCTAAAACATCCGATTGGTGGTGGGTTAGGAAGCACCGGAGTTTGGGGTCAGCGATTTAGCCCAGGCACCTTCCTGGCAAATTTTCCTCCTGATTCCGGTATTATCCGGGTAGCGGTAGAACTGGGTTGGATTGGTCTGAGCATTTTTCTTCTTATCTACTTTCAAGCATTTTTCAAAGGAGTAAAAGGTCTATGGAAAATGGGATCAAGAAAGCATAAAGACAAAGTAGAAAGCATTATCTGCAGCTTGCCAGCATGGGGACTGGTAGAAATGGGGCAAGAAGTTGCAGGTGTATTCCCGATGAGCCTCTTATTCTGGGTTTTTCTAGCCATTCTATTTACTACACTCAACTATGAAAAAATTGAACCTAAGACTTGTCACTGATCACCATTTAAATTCTGGCATTGGCAGATATAGCTTCGAGCTAAGCAATGCGTTACGAAAACTTGGTCATGAGACGAATTTATCTAAGCCCTATAAAAGAAATGGAGATGATTTGTATTTTGATCAAACCTACACCTGGGTGGATAAAATTTACTACAAATCTCTAAAAAGCCTTCACCCCTACCTACTTCCCTATTTCATAGGAGCTCACCTGATCGGAAAGAAGGCCGACGTTTTTCATGCGCATTGGTTCATCGCCGGACTTGGACTCGACAAAGCAAGAAAAAAAAATACGGTGGTAACCATGCACGATGTTTCACTACTTCATGAAATTGAACGAGAAGGCAAATACATAAAATACTATAGAAAAGCGATCGATACGTTTGCAAGAGAGGGAATACCAGTAATCGTGGTATCAGAAAGTGCCAAACAAGATGCACTCACCTACAGTACGTTGAAAGAAGACCAACTTTTCACTGTCCATAATGGGGTAAACTTCAAGCAGTTCTATCCAAAAAGGGAGACTAACAAAACTTCTGGGCCCTTTCAAGTGGTTTATGCGGGAGGACTAGGTCCTAGAAAGAACATAGAACTTCTCCTCAATGCCTGCAGCATTATGGAGTCAAGAGGAATTGACTATCAACTCAAAATTGCAGGAAACCATCCAGATCGCACTCCTTATCCCAAACTGGCTAGAGAACTTAGACTTAAAAATGTCGTCTTCACCGGATTCATTGCGGACGAGAAAATGAATGACTTCTACAATCAAGCAGGCCTATTCGTCTATACCAGTAAATACGAGGGGTTCGGGTTTGCACCCTTAGAAGCAATGGCTACTGGAACACCTGTCATCAGTACCTCCGGGGGATCACTGGGAGAAATTACCGGTGGTGGGGCCAGGTTGGTGGAATACAAGCAAGAAGCAGTTGCTGAGGCAATCATTTCTTTAATACAAGACAATCAAGCCAGAAATGAACTGGCAAGGAAAGGAACAGAATGGGTGAAACAGTACACGTGGGAAAACTGTGCATCAAATACGTTGAAGATCTACCAAAAGATTTTGTCATGAAAGGAATCATCGCATCAACGCTTCACCGTAATTGCGGAGTGGGGCAATACACCGAAAAACTGGCTCAACATCTACAACATAAAGTGGGCGATTTACAGGTCTTTCGAAAAGATCATTCGGATGAAAAGCTATTCTTCACCTACCCATACCGTTCACTTCGTAGTCTGCAGCATCATGTAGCTCCTTATTTCCTATCTAAGAAAATCAAAAATTTGGAAGCCGACATTTGGCATGCCGACTACCTGGGTGCATCTTATGGAATGGAATTAGCCCACATTAAACAACCGAAAGTGGTCACCGTGCATGATGCGATTCCCTTTCATTACCCAGGCAGTAAGCTGGACTTTGCCATTTACAAATTCCAACTAAAGGAAGCAATCAGAAATGCCAAATCTCTGCTGGTAGTCTCAGAAGCCGCGCGACAAGATTTAATACAACAGACTGGAGTAGCTCCTCACCGAGTAATTGCCATTCCTAATGGACTCCCGTTTGACGAGTTATCTACGCATTCGAAGGAAAATGAGAAGTTTACCATCCGATACATTGGCGGACTCGGAGCACCTCATAAGAATGTAAAACTGTTATTATATGCAGCTAAAATATTGGAAGATAGAAAGTACAACTTTAGCCTTGAACTAGGGGGCTTCGTTCCTAAAGAATTTTACTTGAAGGACCTGGCACAGAAATTAGGACTTACATCCGTTCAATTTGTAGGTTTTGTACCTGATGAGGAAAAAGCCCAATTTTTAGGGAGCGCAGATCTGTTTGCATATCCCAGTCTTATTGAGGGGTTTGGTTTTCCTCCTATGGAAGCAATGGCATGCGGCACCGCCACAATCACCACTAACATCCCTGTCTTTCAGGAGTTGTTGGGTAGGTCGGTGGCGATGGTTGACCCAATGCCGGAAGCCTTTGCCATGGAAATCGAAAGTCTGATGAAACAGGAAAACCTGAGAAAAGACTTTGAGTTTAAAGGACTAGAAAAAGTTCAACAGTATACCTGGGAGAAGGCAGCTGAAAAAACAATGGAGGTATATAAGGCAGCGGTCAGATAGTTCATCACCTATAAGACGGTTGATTTATTATGTAAGGAGATTCAATTGATTGACTGAACCAGATAGTAAATCCAAAAACTCACACCCACCACGGAGATTATCATTGGGAAATAAAAATTGAACAGCCTTCGGTTCTTAAAAAAATCATATAGTAGAAACATGAAAGTTTTGGAGTTAATGAGTGGAGCATTGAAAGTGATAAATGTTAGACCTTCATACTCTACGGATATTCTGTATTGAAAGCTGTCTTCTTGATTAAGGTCTAAGGTGAATTTCAAATCAACAAAATTAGGACTCGAAAAACTAAGCTTCTGCTCTAGCCTATGATTAATCTTCTTTGCCAAACTCTTACTTAAATTAGCTATGAAAGAAAAGGATTTCGGATCCACCTAAAGGACTGAATGCGTTTGTATCTCATAGGTTCCTTCTTGCAGCATCAGGTTGTGAAATAGGTAATTATGAGAATGAGCAACCAGCTTCTTCTGTGTTATAGTAAAAAAGTGATATTTATATTCAATCCACATCTCATTGACCCTCAATAAGTATCTCCAGAGAAAGAAACAAAATAGACAAAACCAACCGATGATAAACTCTTCCTTTGTCAGTCCAAACTTGTAACCACCAAAAGTAAATTCGCTAACAGGTAAATCCCAAGCAATAATTAAGATCATAATAATTGAAAGGGTAATCAGTCCTTTGCCTTTTTGCTCAGATTCCATGATTAAAAATAACGTACCAGTATTTACAAACAAAAACCATGACGGATTCCTCAGCCATGGTTTCTATCACTACTGAAAACGTCCTTATTTCATGTAAATCTTTGAGGAATTTCGATTGCCGTTTGCATCAGTATACCAGTCACTGTAGGAAACTCCACTTGACTCTCCCCAGGAGACGAAGTAATTGTAAGCACCATCAATCCGAGTACCTTCAATCGGGTACCTAAACTGATGCGCAATGTTGATTCCAAATGGAACATTGTTTTCCGATACGTAGTATCTGCTTGCGGCTGGATCAGATGTGTCATCGCTAGTACCATAATATTCAAAGTCTGCCAGTTCCGTAGGTGGCTGATCTTTCAAGTGACATTCCCTGCCTCGATCATTGTTGATGAAGATAAATGGATTATACGGAGCACCTGCAAGTAACGAGGCAGGAACCAATTCAATGAAATCGACTACAATCGTGTAGACCTTCTCCTGAACTTTGGGCTTGTCGGGATCTGCGTTAATTACATTACCGCCTCCAAGCTCCCCTAATGAGTTGGTGAAAGCAATAATTGTCGGTTTGTTATGACCTATCTCAAGCCCCTTTTCATTCACCATGAAAGCTGGGGCATTGTGACCAGTCACTGATTCAACTACTGACTCCACAATTGGAAGCTGAATGCCAAAGCCGTTCTGAAACTCACCTCCTGCGGCCACAAGTTTAAGCTCAATGATCATCTTTGCAGCGTTGTTATCACCATTAATTAAGGAGGTCAGCTTGTACCTCACCACTAGATCATTGAAGTCGTAATCTCCTTTCGAGGGCCAATTGTCCTCAAAGGCCAGTGTACCATAACCCAATTTGGATGGTGTATAAACATTTGCAACCGCGACAGGATTCTCCGGATACTCATCCAACTGATTAATCACACCGTCTCCATCGATATCAGAATCTTCTTCATTGGGTATCCCGTCGCCATCCATGTCATTATCCTCATCATTAGGTACTCCATCCCCATCCACATCGTCATCTTTCTCATCGATGAGACCGTCGCCGTCCAGATCATCATCTTCCTCATTGGGCACTCCATCTCCATCATTGTCACTACTGTCCTCAGGCTCACCTACATTAGAAAAATCACATTTCCATGCTGTCAGATCATTGATTTTGTAATTGTAGGTTCTCACAACCTGGTACGAGCCATCTTCTTTACTAATCTCGATCAGTCTGGAATTCGAATCATTGGTGCCAACAAATATTCGGTCCTGTCGATCGATTGCCATGGAAGTCAACTGAAATGGGAAATTCTCAGCGCTGATCCTTACAATGGATGCAACTCCAGTTTCGGCATTTAGTTCCGTAAACTTGTATAAGCCAGAAAAACAGGCGAGGTATAGTGTGCCCTCCGAATCAAATGCCAAGTCACCACCACCGTCATTATTCACAAACCCACTGATGGAGTACTGTTGGATAACGCTGTTGGTGGCAGCATCCACTGTGTACATGGAGTTATTATTGCCCATATAAAAAACTCCATCTTTGTACTCAAATCGAGGATATGCTCCATTGTATGGGTTTGTGGTGAATGCCACTTCAAAATCCTCCTCTGCAATGTCATACATGTAAAGCGTTTGATTGACGTTAATGTATACAATGCCATTGTCTTGATCGAGCGCATTTGCAATAGACCCTCCCGGCAGATTAGGGAGTACCGTGGTTAAGTACTCCTCTGAAGTAACATCAATTTCAAAAAAGTCTCCTTGACCATTTACTGCATACAAACGATCAATGCAATTATCACCGCTTTGAACGCTAGAGGAATTGCTAAAGCCGGAGGGTAGATCGATCTGATTTTGGTTTTCTCCGATGGACAACTCTCTGTCAATGGCACTGTTTTCAGAAAGCTCGACATAGGAGAGTTTCGTGACATACATCGGTATTGTCAAGATCAATTCCTTGCCTGTATTACGATATTTTCCAAGGAGGTAGCTATTCCCTTCGTAATCAAGAAAAGAGAGTTCGAAAAGGTTGCCTGAGGAATTGGTCAAAACCACTAAATTCCTAGAAGTTTGAAAATCAAATTGACTATTGAAGGTCAACTCATTGCCTGGCTCGATTATATCAACTTCATTTTCAATGATCTCATTGCAGGAAACCGAAAATAGCACCAAACATGGGATTAGATAGTTAAACTTTAACATATTCATTTTAATCTTTTAAGTGCAATAATCTATCTGCAAAGCTGTCAATGCGGAATTATTGGGTGATTGGCATTGATCTTAGGTTAATTGACAAGAATTACCTTACCAGTGTATTTAAGGGGATTCATGCAAATTCGAATATTCCTGACCTGGTTGAGTCAACGTCCGGAAGTTGAGCATTAAATCCAGACTTCTTCATGATACATGGCACGGTACTTCGGGTACTTTACCATTAAGTCAAAATACCAGTAGGCAGTTAAAGCCAAGCCTTGCAACATCAGCTTAGGGCGCCTCCAGTACTTCATTCTTGAGTAGGTATAGTACCACATTGTTTTCACAAATACCTGGAAATAAATATGCCTCAAAGGGTTTTCATCTCGGTACTTTTTATAGAGCTCCGGATGTTTCCTGTAAAGCGTAAATTCACTTTCCAGAATATTCATCCGCTTGGCAACTTTGAAGAATCTGTCCTCACGTGGAGGATGATAGACCCGCATACCGGTACAAAACTTCACCTCACCCATTTCCTGCATCTGCCAGCCAATAGCTGCGTCCTCATTATGCGGATATGGAAATGTCTCATCAAAACCACCAATTTCAAACAAGAGGTCTTTTCGATAAGCTGCATTGCACGTTGGGATTGAATTGTGCCCTTCTCTGTTATCGATTTGATGAGTCAAGGGGGTTACTTTTTCACGGTCAGTAAATGTAAACCCTTGTATTCCTACCAGCCCATCATGAAATTCAGCAAGTATAGTCTCAAGCCAATTTGGAGCCACTATGCAGTCATCATCTGTAAAAGCAATGAGTGCGCCAACGGCCGAACCTAACCCCGTGTTCCGGGCACAAGCGGGGCCGCCATTCTGAGTATGAAAGACACGAAGGTTCTCGTACTTTGCTTCCATTTCAGCGAGGTATTCTCTGGTTCCATCCACTGAACCGTCATTAACAACAATCACTTCATAGGAATTGGAAGATAACGTTTGATCCATCAATGAGACGACCTGGTTTCTTAGCAAGTTCACCCGGTTATAGGTGGGTACTATGACTGAAATTTTAATTTTTTCCATGGGTATGTTTTGTATTTTTTGATCCAGTAAATCCAATAGTTTTTTGTTGTACCGATGAGATCGGCAGTATTGAAGTCTAACAACTTTTTGAGCCTGCGACTCATGATCAATCCCCCAATGATTTCAGTCAATAAGGGAGCAATAGCAGCTCCCCATAGCCCAAGGAAATAAATGAGAACAATGCAGATCAAGACGTTCGAAAAGCTGGAAATCAGCATGAGCCTTGTGATTTCACCAGGTTTATTGATTGCATTCATTAAGCTCGAAAATCCGGACCCAAGCGGAATCAAAAAAACTGAAGCTACAATCTTAAGCCCTAAAAAATACGTTGCCATATAGTATTCAACCCCGTGAAGAAAGTTGATCAAGAAAGGAGAAACTAACATCAGGAGTAAGGAAAATGGAACCAGTAGCGCGTACATTTTTCCGATACCATCATTGGCAACCTGTTTCATTGCTGATCTCTCCCCAGATTGTATGAGGATCATGGGATAAAGCATCCCTGCAAGGCTTGTACCTGGAATAGATATTAAAATAGTGTAACGGGTTGCCAAACCCAGTATTGAAGTAGCTTCCAGACTCAGGAAGTAAGCCGATACAAAGATTCCAGCCTGATGAGCCACAGAGCCAGCCACTTCTTTGAAAAATCCATATTTTCCGAACTGGATCATGTCCTTGAGCATCAGTCGATCATAAGGTTTGAAGAAATTCTCAATTAGGATGGCTCTGTTAGTTCTTATGGACAATAGCGCCATTAAATTGCCAAGACCCACTGCTATAAAAATTGACTCAACGCTTAGCTGGAATGAATAAATGAAGCATATGCCGATTAATGAAACAATGAAGATCATCAGATTCCCCTTAACAATCTCATGTACATCAATTCTACTTTTGTGAATGAAAAGCAGCAATCGATAGTGTGAGAAGGTTAGTGTATAAATACAATATGAAAGAATGAAGGTCTGCAGATGCACGTAAAATGCGGCAATTAGGACGAAAAAAAAGACCTTTAGTATTTCTCCGAACAAGGAAATAGCTATTCCGGTGCGCACAACAGCTTTAGAAAAGTTCTTTTCTACCAGGAACTTCACAAATCCGTTCTGCAAAAAGCCTTCCTTTAGATTATTGAGAATTGAAACAATTGCCAGCACGACAAAATAGATGCCGGCTTCAGATTGTTCATAGTTTCTGGTCACAAACGTGACAATTAGAAAACCGAGGGCAGTTTCTACTGCATTTCCACCCAGAGATCCTAAGATCTTATCTTTTGATAGCAACTTCATTGACCTAACATCAAGAAACAACCAGTCCATTGAACCATCGAATCCTCTTCAGATAAAGACTGGGCCAGTAGGTCCTGTGGCGTTTGCTTTTGCAGATTTCCTGCGAAACGTGCTCCTGTCACTAGAATAAGGAAGTGAAAAATGGATAATCTTCTCATGAGTAGTGTGTTTTTTCTTCTAAGAAAAAGCATACGAAAGGTGCATACAGAACAATGCGGTTGAATTACCTAAATCAGAAGTTGTTTGGTAGTTTTTTGACGGTAATTGGAATCGGGCCCGGACACTACCCCGGACCCAAAACACTACCAATAATGGTCTTTAAGCCTGCCTCAGTTGACTGAAAGCTTCAATTATGGCCCTAGACTCAGGTTCTGGTTCAGGTTCAGCCACCTTTACCCACTTTTTTTGCCGGAAGTCCCACTTCTTCACTACCTGGGCAGGGTTTCCGACTGCAATACAGTATGGCGGAATGTCGTCCATTACTACGGAGTTAGCACCGATTCTGCAATAGTTTCCTAGTGTTAAAGCCTGGCCGTTTTTCTTGCCCATAACCACTGTTCCAGTCCCAATAAAAACATCTTCGCCTACGACGATTGGAGCTCTATCACACGGAAGGTGGTGATGAGGAGCAATGGGATCAATACCATGATGCATGCCAAGCAATCTGACGTATTGTGAAAGACCTGAATGTTTACCAATCTTCACGGGACCAATCACCACACTGCCCAAACCAATCTGCACTTCATCTTCAATGATTACATCTCCCATTCCATTATTCACCAACACATTCTTTTCCAGTTTAGAGAATTTACCCAGTCGGTATTTGTTGAAAGGGACTAGGTCGAGCCGTACGCTTGGGTTGACGCCCCGCCGGAAATACTTGGGGAAAATTGTAATGAGCCAAAAGATACGTCTTACACGCATTTGATAAGGCTTCCTTCTAAATAGAAGCTTCAGCAATGCACTTTTTAATTTTGATCTTCGCTGCACTTGGATTTTAATAGCTTGCCTCACTTTCAACATTTTCTTCTTCGGTTAAATAATTCAAAAATTTCTTTGCTCGACGCTCCCATGTGTTCCTGGAGGCGAATGCCTTTCTCCGAAATTGTAACCCTATGTTTTTGTCTGCAAGGGCACTTTCAATCGCTTCAGGGAGGGTCTCAGTGGTATCGGCGAGATGTATCATATCTGAGAGCGGAATCAAGAGATCCTCATTAAAGCAAGTACATACAATGGGTTTTCCTGTACTCATGTATTCATAAAGCTTCAGTGGGTAAATACTCCTGGAAGCCACTTCCATTTTAAAAGGAATGATCGTGACATCAACTGAGTACATCAATGCAGGTAGTTCTTGGTAGCTATACCTGCCCAACAGATGGACATTCGGCATTGCAAAAACCTCAGCAGGAACATATTGTTCTTCTACAGGGCCAGCGAGAACCAAGGTCCAATCCGGATTTGCCTTAAACGTATCAACGAGCATGGTAAAATCGATTCTTCGTTCGATTGCTCCGAAATAACCAATCACCTTTTCACCAACATTTCGCACACGCAAGTCGTACTTTTGTGCTGAGTTGAAGTGGCGATAGTTCACACCATTAGCAACAAGAAAACTAGGCTTCTTCGACTCCCATCCCTTCTGTAGCTGCGGTGCAGTACTAATTACTACATCCGAGTTTGAAACTGCAATCTCCTGATTTCTCAATCCATGTTTTCTGGTATAAGGCTTAATGATCGGGTCCACACAGTGGTAGACACGCCTTTCCTGATGACCGACCAAGTACTTATTCAGATACGGAAAGTGATAATTATAGGAATTCACAAAATAGTAGCTCTCCCAATGATTGTCAACTAACCATGAATTGACTCGTTTGGCAATCACCCTGTGATTTCGTTCTTGAAGGCATCGGTAAAGAGTCCCAAACCTTAAGAAATTTGTCGGAATCAGCGAAGGAGGAATCAATACCCAAATGCCATGAACTCTTTTTATCACCGGTTTGAATGAAAATGAAGCAAATAACCGGACCAACCCTCTTTTTTGCCCAAGTCCTTTTAGCAATTCACTCCATGTGTAGGGATGCTCCACTATTAGAACCTCGTTCGAACTTTTTAATTCTTTGGCCAACTCAAAAGTGGCAGAAGTATGAACATCATCATGCCTGGCTAGCGCAAATAAGAGTATCTTTCTCATCGAACTCACTTTAAAAGGTGGTCAAATTTGTATCCGAGCCTACTGCTGTTTACATCATTTTGTAAATTCCAATGAATGGCTGCCAGGAAAGTATTTATTGCTTTTAAATCCCTCTTGAGAAGCAGTGTTATGACATTTTTCGGTAGTGAAACCAGTAAGAAAAATAGCAAAAACACAAACTTTTGAATACTGGTGAAATGCTTCCGAGCATAGAGTATTCTATTCCTGGTCATAAAGTACATTTTGCACTCACTTACCTTTCCAACCGATGCTGACTCCCTATGAATGATGGTACTTGTTAAACAAACACCAACCTTCAGCGCCGCTTTTTTAATTCGATTCCCCCAGTCCAGCTCTTCATAGTACAGAAAGTAGTTTTCACTCATCAAACCCACCCTACCCAGGTTTTCTTTGGAGATCAGCATCGCCGCCCCGTGAGGAAAACTCGTTTCTCTAATTCCTGAATCCTCATCGACCGAAACCATCAACTTATTTCTGCCAGTCAGTGGATTTAAATTGCCGTAACCAGCATACTGAATGCTGCCATTTCCATTGAATATTAATGGTGTCAACAGCCCATATTGGGGATTGGATCGGTATTGGCAAACTAGCTCCTCTAAGGAATCAAG
Source organism: uncultured Roseivirgaceae bacterium (assembly GCA_964591785.1). GTDB lineage: Bacteria > Bacteroidota > Bacteroidia > Cytophagales > Cyclobacteriaceae > Ekhidna. Next base: position 36,600 of record CAZQDI010000009.1, on the reverse strand, counting down.
ACTCAATTCCGTATCGTTGTTCACGAAGAATAAGAATTCCCCTGAACTATGCTTTACGCCCAGGTTATTTCCTCCGGCAAAACCCAGGTTGCGGTCAGACTCAATAAGATGAACCCATGGATAGTCTCTTAATTTATTTCGAGGCGAAACCTCTGAATTATTATCTACGACAATGACTTCCAAGTCTAAGTCGGTCTTGGATAGTGTTGATTCTAAGGAGTCAAGAAAGCAGACCGTATCGCCAAGGGAATTGTAGTTGATTGTTATGATACTCACTTTAGTTCTCATGACCTCAGACACTCTTCTTGATCCCCTTTTAGAAACAACAAAATACTCCTAAAAGAAAGTGAAATTTTGACCGCAGCGAAGATTTGCTTCCTCAGGTTATCATTTTCAGATCTGAAACTCTTGAACCAAAAGAACAACCACGAAACGAAATAGGTGTAGGAAAGCATTAAGCCGCATATCAGTAGTGTTTTCATTGTGTTTTTATTCGAAGATCGAGCATAGAACCTATTGAGACTGAGATATCAAGTCGAACGGAGAGAATTTGGGGTTGAATTGCTTCAACCCTCGGTTGAATGAAATCTACGTGAACGTTCGATGAATACGACTTATCAATAGCCACCCCAACTGCAACCAATGAGAAAACAAATCCAGGGAATCTGGCAGCTCATCAATAGCTGCCAGATTCCCGGCTAAGGTCATTTTCGATCTTTCAAACCAAACAAGATCCACGTCCACTTCATCCTCCTGATGGCAAATTCATAGAGCAAAAAACACCCTCCGAAGGTGCCCACCATCAAAACACCAAACTTGGTGGCAAGACCCCAGTCTTCCTGGTAGATAAAATAGGCTAGTAGGATAATCATCGTTTGGTGAAGAATATAAAATGGATAAACGGCACGGTTCAAGTAGGCAATGGCGTTGCTCGACTTATTCAGGTATCGAGCAGCAAGCCCGAAAATAGCTATGACCCATGACCATAGGTTTACGACTTTCAACAACGCCTCTGTAAAATGAACACCAATGGAGTCCTCCATTCTGAACCAAATAAAGAGCAAGCCTGAAAAGCAGATGATTCCAGCGACTAATGCAGACTTCCAGATCCTTTCCACTGCTTGCCAGAAGACTTCTTTGACTGAAATCAACAGAAATCCGTAAAAAAACAACGTTAGACTGCTCACGAAATTGAACCAGTCCCAGATGAGGTTATGGGTCACGTCGAAGAAAGGTTCAAGCAGCGCTTCATAACCATACAATGGGAGAATAAAAGAAAACAGAAAATACGGGTTCGCTTGCAATCGCCGCTTGATCCATTGTTGAAATGCTCCCTCCGGGTGACTTCGCATCCAAATGAAGATCGGAGTAAGCATGACGGAGAAAACCAATAGGTACGGAAGAAACCACAGGTGGTTCCAGCTGAAGTTTCCGGCCGGATAAATTCCTTTCATGAAGGTGCCCGAAGCGAACCAATCGAGGATCGAGCCAGTAAATTCATTATTCACTAATCGCTCGATGTAAACTTGTGGAGAGACAATAACCAACATCCCAAAAGCCAATGGAATGTACAATCGAAGGAAGCGCTCTTTGATGAATTGACCACCGGTGCGGTACGCAAGGGCATATGCAGTCCCCATTCCTGAAATCACAAACAGGATCGGCAATCTCCATTGATTTAAAAACAGCATCGGGATCCGCAACCAGGGATAGATCTCGTTATTCTTGATATGCCAACCCCAGGGAACGAAGAACATTCCTACATGATAGCAGATTAATAAGGCGAATACGATGACTCTGAGCCAATCGATATCGAATCTTCGGGTCTGTTCCATGGGAGGTCTATTCGTACCTTAACGAATCCACTGGATTCGAAAAAGTGATTTTGAGTACCGCCGAAATCACACTCAATAATGCGACAACGAATAAGATCACTCCTGCCCAGACAAACGGCAGGATGCTCGCTCCTACTCGGTAGGAAAACTCGCTCAACCAACCATTCATCGTCACATAAGACAGCGGTAATCCGATGACCAGAGCGACCACAATCAAGCGTGCAAACTGCCCTAAGATCATCATCATGATTTGATTGGAAGTGGCACCCAGTATTTTTCGCATTCCTACCTCTTTGATACGCTGGTTAAGTAGAGCGATGGCCATACCTAACAATCCAAGACTCGCCAAAAAGAGCGCGATAAGGGAAAAGACGGAGAAGATGGTCAACGTCTGCTCTTCTTGCAGGTACAAATCGGCCAACTTCTGATCCAAAAATTCATATTCGAAAAGTTCATTTCCAAGTTGTGCATAGATCGGTTCTATCTCATCAATAATTCTTGAAAACGACCCACCCGCTGCTTTGATCATGATATGTCCTGCACCATCAGGATCCTGCACCAAGACCAACGGCTGAATAGATTCATGTAATGACCTGTAATGGAAGTCATTTACCACGCCAACAATTAGGCCCTCAATCTCTTCATCATTTCCTACCCATACTAATTTCTTTCCAATTGGGTCTTCCAGGTTTAATTGCTGCACTGCGATCTGATTGATGATGAAATAAGTGGCTGAATCAGCCGAAAGCGACCGATCAAATGTCTTACCAGCAACTATTTCTAAACCTAAGACCTTTTCAAAATGGAAACCGACCATTGCTTCCGAGGCGTCCACTCGGTGCTCGGGATTGCTTTTCACATAATAGGCATGTTGATTGAAATGACCTCCTGGAAGGTTGGAAATGAGGGATGTCCCGATGACGCCACTGACCTGCTCAATCTGAGACTGCACGGCCTCCACCTTAGAAAGATCAATTCCTCCAATTTCTACGCTGGTCGGGATGCTTAATGAGATAACTGCTTCCTGATCAAACCCAAGGTCTTTCTCCTTCATGAAATTGATCTGTCGAAGAATCATGAGACTGCCACTGATCAACAAGGCAGAGATGGTAAACTGGACGACCACCAGCCCACTTCTAAGTCGCACGCCTCTTGAACTGGTCGTTAACTTGCCCTTTAATACCTCCGTCGGTTTAAAGGACGAAAGGGCCATGGCAGGGTATAAACCAGCCAGCAAACCAATGAAGATTGAAAACCCAAAAGCCTTGAGGAGAAAGACGACCGAAAGTATGCGTTCCGCCGGGAAGTATCTTCCGGATAAATTGTTAAAGTTATGGAGGAACAGCAATGCCAGACCGATCGAAACACTCATGGCGACCACGCAGAATAAGATGGACTCCAGGTAAAATTGTGTAGACAACTGACTGGAGACCGCACCAAGCGTTTTGCGAACCCCTACCTCTTTGGCACGTTCAATGGATTTTGCGGTTGTTAAATTCATGTAATTGATGGAAGCAATCAATAAGAGGAAAATAAGCGTGCCTGTGAGGATGTAGATATACAAGATATTTCCATTGTTTTCCAACTCCCAACGAATGTGAGAATGCAGGTGGATGTCTCGGATGGGCTGCAACTCAAACTTGGTACCTGCAGCGGCATACGAATCCTTGCGACCGTCCCACCAATCAAGATACGTGCCAATCCAGTCCGGTATTTTTGCTTCTACGGCACTGTGTTGCACACCAGGTTTCAGCTTGATATAGTTGAAGTGGCCAAAGTCTGCCCAGGTCATCCAGCTATCGTCAGGATTGATCTGCTTCAGCGTGATGTAAGGGATAATTGCGTTGAAATGAAAATGAGAATTTCCCGGCATTGGCTTGACTACGGCAGAAACAGCAATCGGCATATCATTCAATTCCAGTGATTTGCCAATCGCACTGCTGTCACCAAAGTACTTTTTGGCCATCGCTTCGGTGATCACCAGCGAAAACGGTTTACGAAGTGCCTGTTGATCCCCTTCTACCCACTCGATTTGAAAAACATCGAAAAAAGTAGAGTCTGCAAAAAAGAAATCTGCCTCTTCAAAGAAGATGTTTGACTCGACATTCTTCACCCGAACTAATTCTTTACTGAGACCGGGCCCATACCAGGGAGACAGACTCACTGCGGTTTCCACCTCGGGAAAGTCCTTCACCATGGCTTGTGCCATTGGATGTGGCGTTCTGGTTTGGGGATTATCAGACATCCAGGCAATGCGATAGATTCGCTCGGAGTCCGGAAGGGCTTTGTCGTAGCTTAGCTCATGCTGTAAAAAAAGATAAATCAAAATGCTACAGGTGAACCCTATGGTAAGGCCCACCACATTGAGGAAAGAAAACAAACCATTTCGTTTTACATTCCTCCCAAAGAGTTTTAAAAAGAACTGAATCATGTCACGTTTTATTTTGAGTGAAAAAACATGATTCAAATGAACGAACTGGGGGTGCTTCATTGGTACTTCTGCATTGGAAAGACGTTCTTCCCCATAAATCAGAACCTCTTTGCGGGAGCGATAGTCAGAAGGTGTTTGTCCTGTGCGCCTCTTGAAAGCCGTGTTGAAGGCCGATTTCGAATTGTAGCCAACCTGGGCGGCGATCGTTTCTATCTTCACATGCTCATTGGCATCATCTCGCAAGAGCAGGCAAGCTTCGCGAATCCGATACCTCGCGATCAGATCCTGGAAGCTCATCTTTAGAGAATCATTCAAAACCTGGGAAAGGTGGTGATTCGTAAGTCCCAGCAGTGATGCCAACTTACCCAACGACGCGTCATCTCGACGGTAAAACTTCTGCCCAGTCATCACTTCCTCCAGCTTCTCAATGGCATTGGATTTAATCTCTGGCGCTAGCGTTGACTTTTTATACTTATTTCCGAGGGGAAGTGGTTCCAGAAATGATGATTCCGCGGCAAGTTGGTAGATGATAATACCAACCATTAGCAGAAAGAGACCTGCAAAAACATTGTCACTTAAGGGTAAAAGAAAGGCTACCAAATAAATCCCTTTGATCCCAATCAGATTTCTCAGCCATGTCACCCTGCTGCCTGCATTGGCAAAGTAAGAAAACCCACGAGCATTTGCCTCGAAGAGCAGTAATTTGAAGATCAAGTAGATATAACCAAGCAGAATGGATCCGTGATATACCTTCAGAATGAGTGGAAATGAAGCACTCAAGAACAAGCCGGCCCAAACGAAACCCAATACTGCAAAATGAAGAAATGTGCCTCTCTTTTTCTGATAAAAGAACGCTTTAAAATACAAGAATGAAATGACCAGGGATTGTGTAACGCCAGCCAACACCAAAGGGTCAGGTGCGACTTCTCTAACGAGTAAGGTCAAAAGATCAGCAAGCAGGAACATTCCAAGCCATCTGCCAGCAGGCAGTCTATGAAACAGAAACGCGGTCCCGGTCAGGGCTCCGACCAGTAACGTACTTGTCGTAATGACAGAAATTTGATCAAGCCAGGAAAAGTCCAACAACAGCTCCATCTCGTAAAAGTGGATAAATAACACACCATATGAAAATGAACTGGTGTTGGAGACCTCTGATAAATGCTAGTTACTCACTTCGCAACGAGCGAACCGGGTTGGCTTTAGCGGCTTGATAGGCATAGAATGCCACAGTGATCCATGAGATCATCGTGACGATTATTCCTGCGATGAGAAATACCCAAAACGAGTTATTAACCCGGTAAGCAAACCCTTCCAGCCATTGTCCTAGTCCCCACCAGGCAATCGGAGTTGCCAATATTGATGAGATGATGACCAACCGGATGTAATCTCTGGAAAGTAGCAGCACAATCTGCCGGCTCCTGGCTCCCATCACTTTACGAATACCCACTTCCTTGGCTCTTCGCTCTACCACAAAACCCATTAAACCAAACAAACCAAGGCAACAAATGAAGATCCCTAACCCAGAAAAGAGCACAAAAAGCTTGCTGGTCAGTCGTTCAGCCTCATAGTACTGAGCCATCGATTCATCAACAAAGTCGTAGGCAAACACTTGATCCGGGGCGAATTCTGCCCACACCTTCTCCAGGCGCGCCAGCGCATCCTGCATTTTGTGCGGTTCCAGGCGAATGATCGCTGTACGAAATGGAATATCAGTGAAGTAGGCCTCGTGAGATAAAATAAACGGATCGACCGGACGATGAAGCGAGCTAAAATTGAAATCCTCGACCACTCCTGCGATCACCCAGGTACTGGTAGGATCTTCATCATAATGGACGGGTTGGTTAATTGCTTCATGAGGCTGCCACCCCAAAGCCCGGACGGCTGCCCTGTTCAAAAGTATCTTCATATTGGCATCCTCATTTTCAATACCATCAGCCTCGGAAAGATTTCTTCCTGCAATCAGTTGGATCCCCAACGTGCTCAAAAAGTGCTCATCCACATCGTAATGCGTCATATTAATCCAACCTTCCGGCTTATCGGCGGTATGCAGGCTTGAACCGCTTCGAATGTTATCGATCGGAAAAGTGGCCCTTGAAACATTCATTACTCCATCGATGCTCATCGCCTCCTGTCGAAAAGTTTCAATTCTTTCACCCACAAATGGAAGTTTGTCCACTTTGATCAATTGCTCTTTAGCAAAACCGAGCGGCTTATTTGCCAGGAAGTGCATTTGACGAAACACGGTCAGGGTCCCTGCAATCAAGACTACTGCAATAAGCAACTGACCCACCACCAAAAGGTGCCGTAGACTCTCTTTATTTCTTTTGACAATCAGTTTTTGAAAAACGGCGACCGGACCAAAATTGGATAAATACAGTGCGGGATAAAACCCTGAAAGTAGTCCTAAAATGAAGGGAAACAGGATGAGCACAGCAACCCCCAAAGGAGAGGTAAATAGTTCTAATGAGATGGATTTACCAATGGTTTGATTGAAGTACGGCAGAAACAGCTGCGTCAATGGCAGAGCGATCAACATGGCTACCACACATATCAGCGTTGATTCCGTCAGGAATTGAATGATCAGGTCCCCACGTCCGGCACCAACGGTCTTGCGAATGCCTACTTCCATCGTCCGGTAGGAAGCTTTGGCTGTGGCCAGATTCACAAAATTGACTACTGCCATCAAGAGTATGAACAGGCCAACCAGTGCAAAAAACAGGACAAACTGCCTGCTGGAGTTGGCCTCAAATTCTTCCGTTAGATTGGACGTCAAATGAATGTCCTCTACCGGTTGAAGAAAGTAATCATATAAATTTCCGGCGTCTAGCCAGTTCGAAAACTCGTCGTCACCAATGGATTGATTTTTAAGAGAGATCGCATTGATCTTTTTTCTTAATTCCTCCAGATTGGTTTCCGGGTGCACCCGGATATATGAATAGACAGCCCAGGTACCCCATGTTTTCATAATCCAATCCGGGAAAGTGATGATTTTCATCGTCCCTAAAATCTCATACGAAAAATGTGCATTCGGAGGGGGATCTGCTATGACCGCATGGACGCTCAGGAGTTTCTTCTCGTCTCCCTTTGGCATTTGAAGGGAAAACAATTCACCTATTGGGTCTTCCGCACCAAAATACTTCCTTGCTGCAGATTCTGTTAAGATGATTCCATCATGTTGTTTAAAAAATTCATTGGAAATGGCGCCCTTGATGATTCTTGGACTGAAGACCTTGAAAAAGCCAGAATCCACGGAGGTGATTCGCTGCTTTTCAAGACGATCACCTGACCTCGCCAGCATGTAATCTTCCCATACCACACGGGTATAGTCCGTCACTTCTGGCAATTCTTCCGTAATCGTAGGGGCAAGCACAGGCGCCGTGATCGCCCACTCCTTGTTGTACTCAGGATATATCCTGTTCAGTGCGATCCGGTAGAGGTCTCCCGAGTCAGGATACTGCTTGTCGTACGAGAATTCGTATTGAACATAGGCGGCAATGGTTATACATGCTGATAACCCAATGGCCAATCCAATGATATTTAGTGAGGAATGTAATCGATGCTTGCGTAAATTTCTGAATGAGATCCGTATCATGCCGCTTGTAAGTTTGAGTTGAAATACATTTCTCAAACTTCCAATTCCATGCACATATTGGGGTACTTTCTGTTCGGATAGACGTTCTACCCGATAAGTCTGAACACGCTTCGCATCTCGATATTCGGACGGGGTGAGCCCGGTGCGCCTCTTAAACGCGGTATTGAACGCCGACTTCGAATTGTATCCCACCTCAGTGGCAATATTTTCAATCTTCACGTCCTGATACTTTTCATCTCGCAACAACTGACAGGCTTCCCGAACCCTAAATTTTGTCATCAGGTCTTGAAAGCTAATCTTCAGCGATTCATTCAGCACCTGGGACAAATGATGTGTGGATACTCCTAACTCCTTTGCAAGCACACCCAGCGAGGCATCGTCCCGCAGGTAAAACTTCTGAACACTCACCACCTCGTCAATTCGATCCAAAATGAGCGACTTAATCTGGGGGTTCAGCGTTGATTTCTGATACTTGTTGGAAATCGGGAGTGGCGTGAAAAAAGACGATTCGTTAACGACCTGAATAAGAATGCTGGACTGCAACAACATCACCAGTGCCACGTGAACCCAATGTGCATCTACTAGTAAGATTAGAAGAAACGCACTGAGGTTTAGGATCACAAAGTTCCGCAGCCAGATGAGTCGAGCACCGGGATTCTGAAACCATTCAAACCCTCGTTGCAAGGATTCATTATTCAGCTTCGAAAGGATCAGCACCACATAATATGCCATCACCGAAAAGCCACTCCAGACCACCAGCGACCGATTCCACGCATACAATCCAACCATGAGACTCATCGGAATTAAGTGCCAGTAGTTGATTCTTGTTTTTTGAGAGAAGAACGCATTCAGGTAATAGTGGAGCGTTCCGATGGAGATCGTAATAGCCATCCATTTCCAATGCACAATGCCCGATAGGTACACCGGGACTAAAAAGAGCAAATAGGTAACCAGTAACTTGCCCATTTGCTTGGCGGCTGGATATCTCGCTACTAACAATAGCAGTGCGAAGAGCGCTCCCAACACAAGACTTGAATGGGCAAAAAGTGCAAGCCAATCTAATTGCTGCAATTGTTCCACTGTCCAAAGGTGAAGAATTTTATATCAAAAGCATAAATGACATGGATTTATGCTCAACTTTGGGTCATGAAGCCGCTGTCCTTAGGATTCCTATTACCTACGCTGTTCTTGCTTTTGCACGCCTGTGATTCTACCTCGTCCAAGCAACAAAATCAGCGCGAAACACCGATAGCGCATCCACCTATTCCTGCCAGCGATGCCTCCAGCTTGCCGTACCTACTCCACGGAGCTGATGGAAATTTATACCTGTCATGGGTGGAGGAAAATGGCTCCAATGCCACTTTAAAATACAGTCGGCTAGGCCCCGACAACTGGACTCCTGCAGAAACCATTGCTTCCGGATCTGACTGGTTTGTGAACTGGGCGGACTATCCAATGATCGCAGTGGATAGCAGCGGAAATATGATTGCACATTTTCTGGCCAAAAGCTCAGTCGGAACCTATTCTTACGATATTAAGATGGTAACCAAACATGCAGACTCAAGTAACTGGTCGACCCCGATAAGTCCACACCGGGATCATACCCCGACGGAACATGGCTTTGTTTCGATGCTCCCATTAACTAACCAATCCTTTCTCCTGGTATGGCTGGATGGAAGAAATACGGGCGGAGCTCATGGCAGTCACTCCGGGTCCATGACCTTAAGAACTGCAGTGGTTGACCTTCAGGGAAACTTGACCCAAGAAAAAGAACTTGACAACCGTGTCTGTGACTGCTGCCAAACTACTGCTGCCATGACAACTGAGGGCCCCCTGGTAGCCTACCGTGACCGTTCGGTGGATGAAATCAGAGACATCGCATTTGTGACAGGGTCTAAAGCTTTGTGGACCCAACCGACCGAAGTGGCTCGAGATGGGTGGCAAATAGCAGGATGCCCGGTGAACGGCCCTCGAATGGATAGCTACGAAGAAAGTGCAGCGATTGCCTGGTTTTCTGCAGCTAACAATCGACCCGTAGTTAAGGTGGCCTTTTGGGATCAACATTCCTTTTTAGATCCCATTGTCATTGATGCAAAGAACCCCATGGGTCGGGTGGACATTGCCATGATCGATCGGGAATCAGCCATCGTCAGTTGGGTATCAGGGTCCGAAACGCCTTCGATCATGATCCGAACCGTGTCGCGATCAGGCAGTTTGTCCCAACCGATCAGGGTTACCGATACCTCATCTGATCGAGCAAGTGGTTTTCCACAACTAGAAATCTTCAACAACGTCTTGTATCTTGCCAATACCGCAATAAATGAGGAGAATAGTAGGATAAGATTATCAAAAATTGAAATTCAGGAGTTATTTTAGATAACTCTTTCTTAATAAGAATTTGGTCAAATTTTACTCAGCCAGCATGCGCCACTCAATTCTTGTCTTCATCCTTCATGTATTTACCTTCCAATTGATTGCTCAAACCAACTGGAGCTTTGATCACATTAGCACGGATGAAGGTCTTTCCACCGGAACTGCAAATTGTGTTTTCAAAGACAGCAAAGGATTCATCTGGATTGGCACTCGAGATGGACTCAATCGATACGATGGCTACGACATCGTGGTGTACAAGAATGACAAAAATGACCCCAACAGCATTGCAGGAAATTTCATCAATACCATAGCCGAGGATGCTGAAGGGAACATCTGGATAGGTACACGTAACAACGGCATTTCGATCTTCGATTGGGAAGCAGAAGGTTTTCAAGACCAGGATGTGGTAACCGGTTCGACCCTCCCAGAAGGGCAGATTCGCTTCATCCGCAAAACCACGGACAATCAGATGCTGCTGGGAATTGATGGCGAAGGGATTCTCCTATACGACGCGAATGAAAGAACAACTAGCTCATTTCGAAACGATGGAAACAGTCAGGGGCTGTCCAGCAATAACATCCTTTCAATTGCTCCAGCCTCAGAAAGTGCGTTTTGGATCACCTCGACAGCCACACAAGTGGATCGGTTTGATGTGGCATCGCGTACCTTCAGTCACGTAGCTTATGACCCTCAGTTCGAGCCGGACGAAAACACACGTAAAGTGGTGATGCAAGACTCCAACAACTTCCTATGGATTGGCACCGACGGTAAAGGCCTGCTCCGGATCAATTTGCGAACCAATGCGCAAACCCTCTATAGCACAACAAACAGTGCCATCTCCTCAAACATCATCACAACACTCTACGAGGGTCAGAACGGCCTAATCTACGTGGGCACAGATGGCAATGGGATCAACGTGCTGGATCCTACAACCGATTCATTTACTTATATTCAATCCAGTCTACTGGACCCCACTTCCCTATCCAGCAACGCCATTTACCAAATTTATGAAGATAACTCAGGGGTCATTTGGGTAAGCACGTTTAGGGGTGGCGTAAATACATACAGCCCCTTAAGAACCAAATTCAACGTCTATAGACAAATTCCATTCGAAAGCAATAGTTTAAGCTTTGCCTCTGTAATTGACGTTTTTGAATCTTCAGACGGTCTCATTTGGATCGGCACAGACGGCGGTGGATTGGATGTCTTAAACCCCAACACGGGAAGGTTCAATCACTATCAACATGATCCCGATGATCCGTATAGCATAAGCACCAACGTGGCCATCGCCATTGAGGAAGATTCCAACGGCTACTTATGGATTGGGACCTATGCCGGTGGTGTCAACAGATTGGATCGCAATACAGGCAGGTTTCGAAGGTTTCTGCCAGACCCGGAAGATCCCACCAGCCTCAACAGCAAAAATGTGTGGCACATTATTGAAGACTCGGAAGGTGTCTTATGGCTTGGACTTTTAGGTGGCTTGGAACGATATGACCCCGCCACCGAGACTTTTATTCACTACAATGCCGACGGAAGCGAAAATTCGCTAAGCAGTGACCTGATCTTCACCCTGTTTGAAGACAGTCAATCCCGGTTCTGGATTGGCACCGAAGATGGGGGACTTAACTTAATGAATCGTGATTCAGAAACATTTACGCAATTTAAGCACGCAGATGAAGACACCACCAGTATCCTAAGTAATAGTATCCGAACCATTTTTGAAGATCGAAAAGGCCAACTTTGGATTGGGACGTCGGAGGGCGCCAATATTTTCGACCCGGGAACACAGTCATTTATCAACGCAAAAGTCAATGCGCTGCTTCCCAGTGTTGCGGTACATGGAATTCAGGAAGACGCTGCCGGCAACTTATGGATCGCCACCAATAGTGGCATCAGCAAATACGACCCAGAAACAAACACCATTCAAAATTTTGGAAAATCTGACGGACTCCAGGGTAATGAGTTCAACTATACTTCATCGACAAAAACCCAAGATGGCACCATGTACTTTGGCGGAGTCCAGGGCTTGAACGCCTTCCACCCTACTGATGTACGGATGAGTACGTTTAATCCAAAGGTGGCGATCACAGACATCAAATTATTTGATCGATCCATCACACGTTCGTCTGAGGACCAAGTCGCTGATCAGGGACTGCAGGCCTTAAGCGAACTGACGCTTCGTCATGATCAGAATGTCCTGGAATTCAATTTTGCCTCTCTGGACTTTACTTCACCCAATTCCAATCAATACCGATACCTCTTAGAGGGCTTTGACAAAGAATGGATGTACACCGACGCCAAGAAAAGAGCAGCGAGCTACACAAACCTGGACGCTGGTGACTACACCTTCATTGTCGAAGGAACCAACAGTGATGGCATCTGGTCCACCAACAATACTACTTTACACATCAGCGTCTTGCCCCCATGGTGGGCAACCTGGTGGTTTAGAACCCTTTTATTCCTGGTCATCGCCAGCACAATCGTCATCGTTGCCCGATGGCGAGCACGCACGATCCAACGACAAAAGGAAGCTCTCAAGAGCCAGGTGGAAGAGGCCATCGCACAAACCGAAGCCCAAAATCGCATACTACAAGCCGAGCAAGGCAACCTGGAAGAAGCCATCGCTGAGACCAACGAGGTAGTTGGTGAAGCATTGGAGTCCGGTAATTTCTCTGCACGCATCAACTTAGAAAACAAGTCGGGGGCCTGGAAAGAGTTGGGGCAGTCCATCAATTCGCTCTTCGATTCCATCGTCCTTCCTTTTCAGAGCATCAACGAAATTGTTGGAGCTATGGCATCCAGCAACCTGACGATCCGATACACCGATGAGGCAAAAGGTGATATACTAAAAATGACCAGCAGTCTGAATTATGCCCTGGACAACCTCTCCATGCTTATTTCAACCATCAGGCAAACCACTTCCGTCATCGGCCAGTCTTCCAGTGAAATGCTTGTGTCCAGCGATGAAATGAGTGTAGGCACGGCAGAAATAGCAGCCTCCACTGCGCAAATGAGTAATGGCGCGCAGGATCAGGTGGGAAAGATTGATGAAGCCTCCAATAAATTGGAAGAAATTGTCGAATTTTCGTCCAGTGCAGGCGATCAGGCACAGTCCATCAATCAGGCAGCCCAAAAAGGGGTTGGACTTAGCAAGGAGGGGCAGGATCAAATGAACTCCATGGATGAGAACATGCAGAAAATGGAGCAGGCTTCTGGTGAAACAAGTGATTCCATTCAGGAGTTACTCACAAAATCAGGAGAAATCTCCGGTATCCTTAATTCCATCAAAGAGATCTCGGTGGAGACCAACATGCTCGCGCTCAATGCCACCATTGAGGCCGCCAAAGCGGGTGACTCCGGAAGGGGATTTGCGGTAGTGGCGGATCAGATCAGGAGATTAGCAGAAAATTCCAGTCAGTTTGCGACTGAAATCGAATCCATTGTCAGCGAGGTTCAAAGTTCCATTTCAGAAGTGAATCAGAAAATGAACGAGATGAGTGAGGACATCAAAGTAAGTGTCTCCAGCTCACAGAATGCTTCCCGCTTCTTCTCGGAGCTTGCCGGATCCTATGAAGAGACTTTCAATCTGTCCCAGAGAATTGTGACCATCACCGACGAGCAATTTGCCAAAGTGAAGGAGGTCGTTCACCTGATGGAAAGTGTTGTGGTGATCGCCGAAGAATCAGCAGCTGGCACCGAACAGATTGCAAGCTCAGCCAACGAGCTCAGCGCGGGAATGGTGGACTACCAGGATAAGACCAAAAATGTCTCCAAAATCATTGAGCTACTGAACGACAAGATGAATGAATTCAAGCTGAAGGAGATGGCCGATCTGACCGAGCAGCATGAACCCTCCGGTTCTTAAAACTCAACGATAACAAATTCCGTCCTGCGGTTGGCTGCCCTTCCTGCTTTTGTCCCATTGTCTTCTATAGGTTGGGACTCTCCGTAGCCCTTTGCAATCAGTCTTCCGGATTCCAGCCCTGCAAGCACCATGTAATCAACCACTGCCTGCGCCCTGCGCTGAGACAAGCTCAAGTTGGTAGCATCAGCACCCTGACTATCGGTATGCCCGCCGACTTCGATTTTCATGCCGGGATTATTATTCATGAGCTCTACGGCTTTACTCAGCTCGACATAGCTGATGGGTTTCAACTCAGCCTTTCCGGTTTCAAAAAATATGTTATTCAATACCACCTTCGTCCCCTTCTTGATCGGTTCCAAGGAGATGTCTTTGGTGATTTCTACGTACGCCGTGTCCTTCGGCAGTTCAAAGCTCTGTGAGTAAAAGAAAAAACCTTCAGCGCTAACCGACACCGAATAGTCCCTGCCTGATGGCAACACCACGAGGTACTCACCACTTAATTCATTGCTTTTATTCGATGCAATCAGTTCTCCGGAGTTGAGGTCCTCAATCAGCAATAAAGCTCCTAATGGATCTGAAGTTTCTGAGTTGGAAACTACCCCTTGCACAATGATGGTCGGTTTTGGTTTTAATTCATCCGGTAGGTCGACTTTGAAAATATCAAAGTTCTGCGGGTCAAGCCTTGACGAAGCATAGTAGGCATTCCCTGCGGCTGAAATACTAAAATTGGTGTCGTTGCCCTCTGAGTTGATCGGCCGGCCCAGGTTCTTCGGTGTGCTCCATCTTCCTTCCTCGTAAACGGTATAAAAGATATCCGCACCGCCCATTCCTGGATGCCCGGACGAAGAATAGTACAGTGTTTTGCCATCAGCAGCCAGAAACGGACTGTTCTCACTGAATGGAGTATTGACCGTACTTCCCAGGTTCTGCGCCACGCCCCAAAGTCCGAGGTGATTCTTTTCGATCATGTAGAGGTCCGACCCACCGTAGCCTCCGGCTCTGCGAGAAGTAAAAATAATTTTATTGCCATCTGTATTGATCGTCGGCTGACTCTCCCAGTCGTCAGTGTTGACCACGTTCCCCATGTTGACCGGAGTACTCCACTTGTCCCCCTTGAGTTCTGTGATATACAGGTCACAGCTTCCCAGGCCGCCTGGAGCATCGCAGCGAACAAACACCATCGTCTGACCATCGCCGGCAAACGCGGATCCAAAATCATTTGCATTGGAGTTGATCGGTGCTGGTAAAAGTTCCGGGGCACTCCAGGCATCTCCGTTCAGGGCAGAAAAGTAAATATCCTCACCCCAGTCATTCGGAGCGCTACTGGCATCCTGAAAATCAAAACCTCCTTTGCGAACGCTGGTGAAATACAGTTTCGTCCCGGTCGGGTTTACCTGCGGCATGTAATCTCCTGAGACACTGTTCAGCGCATCAATTGGTGTTGGCTCTGTCGTATTGTATTCCTCATCTCTCAATTCAGCGCTAATGTCGATGTATCGCAACCGATTCATTGCCGTATGTATCGCACTGGTGGTCTTCGCATTTTTGGGCAATCGGTCAAGGTATCGTTTGATGTAAATTCGCCCGGCTCGCAAATTATCCAACTCAATGTATGCTTTCGCTACATCGTAATACACACTCACATCGTAGTCGGGAGCGAGCTGTTCTAACTTTCGGTAGGCCTCGATGGCCTCTTCATTTCGATTGAGGTGATCATACGTCTTTCCAAGAAAAAACCAGGCGTCTTTGTATTGAGGATTAAGCCGCACAGCTTCCTTGAATTTATCGATGGCTAGGTCAAATTTCTTCAGCTTGATGGCCTTACGTCCGTCCGCGTACGCCTCGCGATGTGCTTGTCCGAAGAGGCTTGTGGAGATCAGTACTAGGATGAAGAGGTAGCTGGTTCGTGTTCGCATGATTGCTTTTAGGATTATTCTCGGATTAAATTAGAAAATTTCACGGACATAAAAGAGAAATGTGCTTTCTTCGTTACTTAATATCCAAACAATAGACCACTATGAAACTTCTGCCACTTTCCCTCTTATTTTCATTTTGTGCATTGACTTGCTTTTCGCAGGTTGGCAATGACTTTCCAGAAATGGAGGCCGAATCCCTGACCAATAAAAATGTCGACTTACCAAAAGACATCCTCGGTAAGCACTCCCTGGTGGGACTGGCTTATTCTAAGAAAGCAGAGGATGATCTCAAAGGCTGGTTTGAGCCCATTTACAACCAGTTCATTTACAAGAATCCCAATCCGGGCTTGTTCGACTTCTCCTTTGACGTCAATGTGTATTTCGTCCCGATGTTTACAGGTGCCAAACGTCCAGCGTATAAGAAAGTCATGACGAAAATGAAAAAAACCGTGGATCAAAGGCTACAACCCAACGTTTTGTTTTACAAGGGGACCCTAAATACTTATAAAGAAGCACTGAACTTTGATGGCAAGGACCTTCCCTATTTCTACGTGCTCGATCCGGAAGGAAAAATCGTGTATGCAACGTCAGGGAGGTACACAACCAAAAAGATGCAGGAAATCACCGACGCTGTGCAAAGTGCCATGGAAATGGATTGAGGAACAACAA
>CAZQDI010000009.1:0-19816 GCA_964591785.1 uncultured Roseivirgaceae bacterium | reverse complement strand
AGAAACGGTAGCGGAAACAGCAGAAACGGTAAGGAAAACAGCAGAAACGGTGGGAAAAATAACAGAACCGCTCACCATTTCAATAGAAACGCCTTTTAGGGACACCCAGACGCTTCTAAGAACGATCCCGGCTTGCATTTAAGAGAACTTTTTCCAGCGGCCTGGCCCATTGCCAGGTCGCCGGAAAATATGCTTTGATTATTCCTCAGAATCTTCTTCTTCGTCCTCGTCCGCAAGAGGTTCGATTTCGTTTCCATCCTCCAGTCGCTTGGAAACAGCAAGGAATGGACCGGAAATCACTTCTTCTCCTTCATCCAGTCCGGATAGGATTTGGATATTTTCAAAATCACTGATTCCCGTTTTGACTTCTCTTTTCGTGGCCACACCATCCACATTGACAAATACAATCTCTTTTACATCTTCATCGACCAGGTTATTGGAAGATTCGTCTTCATCGTCCCCTTTCTCCTCGGTGCGGGTTGTTACGGCCGAAAGCGGGACGGTCAGGATGTCTTTTCTGACCTCAGTGATGACATCCACGCTCGCCGTCATGCCAGGCCTGAACGGATATTTCATTCCTTGCTCTTTAATCAGATCCTGGTAAGAGCTATTCAATATCTGAATCCTGACTTCGAATTCGGTGACCGCATCAGCGGAGATTTTGTCATTTGCCGTATTGGCAATGTGAGTAACCACTCCTTTAAACGTCTTGTCCAGGAATGAATAGGAATCGACGTCAATGATGGTCGTGTCACCCACGCTTATCTTGATGATATCATTCTCGTTCACATCCACTTTTACCTCCATCTTGGAAAGGTCGGCCACCCGCATGACCTCCGTACCCTGGAATTGGGAAGTACCTAATACCGTCTCTCCAAGCTCCACCGGGAGTTTCGAGACGATTCCACTCATCGGAGCTCTTAAGCTCGTCAGGCGAAGATTTTCCCTGGCATCAGCTACCCGGGCCTGAGCACTTCGTAAGCTATAAATAGCAGCATTCACACTTTCTTCGGCAGACTTAAAATCCTGCTTAGCAATTTCGTTGTTCGCATCGGCTAATTGAAAATCTGCCTCTGAGATCACCTTTTCTT
This sequence comes from uncultured Roseivirgaceae bacterium, assembly GCA_964591785.1. Taxonomy (GTDB): domain Bacteria; phylum Bacteroidota; class Bacteroidia; order Cytophagales; family Cyclobacteriaceae; genus Ekhidna. The sequence goes on along the minus strand of CAZQDI010000009.1, from coordinate 18,725 downwards.
CGAACAGCTTCTTTTGTCTAAGAAAATCCTGTTCTGCCCGAGTACGACTGGCAGAGGCTCGCGCCTGGGCAGCTTTGGCTTGTGCAAGAGCAGCACGTTGTTGATTGAGGCTGGCCTCTGCCTGATCAAAAGCAGACTGGAAGTTGTCAGGCCTTATTCTTAGGAGAAGGTCTCCCTTGCTGACACTATCGCCCTCTTCTACCTTAAGTTCGATGATCTCACCAGAGACCTCAGGGCTGAGTGGAACCTCTACCACCGGTTGTACCTGCCCGGAGGCACTGACCTTCTCGATGATGGTATTTTTGCCGGCTTCAGTGATTTCCACTTCGATCTTTTTCTTCTGGCCCACAAAACCAGCTGACTTCCCAATGATTGCTAAAACAACAAGTAATACCACCACACCCCCAAGGATGTAAAGGATTCGATTGCTTGATTTTTTCTTTTTCGCCATGTTAGTTGTGTATAAATAAGTTGGTGATAGGATTAAAATGTTAACGGTCTGCCCAGGTAAAAGTCCAGGATTTTCTTACGAAAGATAAAGTCAAATTTTGCACGACTTAAGTCTGATTGTGCCTGGAATAAATTGTTCGCAGCCACCTGGTAATCTGTGAAATTGACGGCGCCATTGTTGTACTGATTTTCCACTGCCCGATAGGTCTCTTCCAGGGAAGCCACCTGCTTTTCAGAAGCTGCGAAAGTCTTGGATGCTGCCAACGCATTTCGATAAGAAGACTCGATCGTCTGGTACAATGCATTTCGTTGTTCCGTATTGCTGATCTCTGCCTGCTGCAAAGCAATCTTTGAGCGTTGCACCTGATTTCGGGATTGAAAACCATTAAAGACTGGAATACTTAAGTTCAGCGTCAATCGGGAACTAAGGTTATTGTCATATTGGGTGGACAGGGGCACTACCCCATCGTCGACGACACTTTGATTCACCTGGCTCACCGGTTGATCATTAACCAGCAAGAACGGGTTGGGAATGGTATCGGAAGGTGTCCTTATCAGCTGTCGGTCTGCGTCCGAAAAGTTGGTACTAAAAGATCCCGTCAGGCTGAGTGAAGGATACATTCCTCCTCTGGAAACATCCAAGCCGACCTGCGCACTCTCCACTCGCAAATCTGCACTTTTAATCTCTGGTTGATTCACTACAGCAGTCTCGTAAACCTCCATGATCGAACTGTTTTCGATCGAGGACCGATCCACATCAATATCGGGAATCACAATGTCAATATCTTCGCCGGGAGGCAGCAGCAACGACTGCTTCAACGTCAGCAAAGCGAGGTCCAAATTGTTTTGCGCATTCACAAGGTTTACCTCATTCGTTGCCACCTGACTCTCCAATTGCAATTCATTGGCCAACGGAAGCGCTCCGGACTCAACCAAAATCTTCGTTCGATCCAGCTGCTGCTGGCTCGATTCCAATTGGAACTCTGCGTTTTCAAACAATTCCCTATTGAGGATCACATTTAAGTAATTGAGCGCCGTGTTCAAAGAAACGTCGTTGATGGCTCGTTGCAAATCATAGTTCGTTGCCTCCAAATCCAGCTTGCTCTGCCTAATGGCGTTGTGCGTCTGAAGTCCGTTCAGGACCGGCATACTTGCCTGGCCGCTTACTCCATTGAAGTTAATTCGCTGGTCGATAAACTGGTTGGTCGTGGGGTCAATACCCCGACCCCAGTTGAAGCCATAATTGCCGTTTAAGTTCACACTAGGATACCGCTGGGCCTGGGCTTGCAGCAAGGCCACCTGTGACGACTGCAAATCCAGCTCGCTTCGTTGGACGGACAGGTTATTTTCAACTGCGATTTCAATGCAATCTTCGAGTGATAGAACACGCTTTTGCTGTGAAAAAGACAGGAAACATGTGAGTGATAGCGTAGTGAGTAATAGGTTTCGCATAGGTTATTTATCAATATCGGGGATATAGATGACGTTATGCACCCATGTCCTCTTCTTTAAGTATTTCAACGTTATGTCATCAATTCCAGAGTCCATTTCAAGTATCAGACAAGCCAAATCGTTCTTTGCCTTCCTGGAAACTGTCATGGTCGCAATGTTGCATTCATCTTGCGAGAGCACTTCCGTGAAGAAAGCAATGCTTCCCTTCACATCGTCTGCCTCAATGATCAACGTATGCATGCTTGCGGTAAAATTCGAATCAAACTCATTCACCTCTTTGATTCGAATCACTCCTCCTCCCCTGCTTTCACCCAAAATCTCAACTTTTTGACCTTTTCGTTCCGCATTGATACGGATGGAATTTGGATGAAAGGTCGATGCACTTCCAATTGACCTGAACTTGTACGAAAGCCCGGCCTCTTGGGTTAGACTTAGCGCGGTTTTTATTCGCTTATCGTCTGTTTTAAAATCCATCAAACCTGCTAAAATGGCCCGATCACTCCCGTGTCCTTCATACGTTCTTGCAAAAGAATTGTAAAAGAGTATATCGGCATGCTCCGGAGATCCACCCAGAATTTTGTAAACCACACGCCCGATTCGTACGACTCCTGCAGTATGGGAGCTCGAAGGACCGATCATCACGGGTCCGATCATGTCAAAAATTCCGCTACTTTCAGCCATGTAATGGATTAGTTGTTTAAGAGACCATTTTTCTTACAAAAAAGTTACACTGCGACAGCACCTTTTATGTGGGGGTGTGGATCATAGTTGATCAATTCGAAGTCTTCGAATTTAAAATCAAAAATATTTTTGACCTCCGGATTGATCTTCATGGTCGGGAGAGGTCTAGGAGCTCTTGTCAACTGGAGTTCAGTCTGTTCGAGGTGATTTGAGTACAAATGAGCATCGCCGAAGGTATGCACAAAATCTCCCGGTTGCAGGTCACAAACCTGGGCAACCATCATCGTAAACAGCGCATAGGAGGCAATATTAAAGGGGACTCCGAGGAAAACATCCGCACTACGCTGATACAGCTGACAACTGAGTTTTCCATCCGCTACGTAAAATTGGAACAAGGTATGGCACGGCGGTAAAGCCATCTCATCTACATCGGCCACATTCCAGGCACTCACAATATGCCTTCTACTGTTGGGGTTCTTTTTGATCCCTTCGATCAATTTTTGGATCTGATCAATTTTTCTTCCATCCGGTGTTTCCCAACTCCGCCACTGCACGCCGTAAACCGGACCGAGGTTCCCATCCTGATCTGCCCATTCATCCCAAATTGAAACTCCATTTTCCTTCAGGTATTTGATGTTTTGATCCCCTTGCAAAAACCACAGTAATTCATGGATGATCGATCTCAAGTGCAGCTTTTTTGTCGTGACACAAGGAAAACCTTCACTTAAATCAAACCTCATTTGATACCCAAATACGCTCTTTGTGCCAGTTCCTGTCCGGTCACCTTTCTCAGTGCCGTTTTCAAGGATATGTTTCATCAGGTCGAGGTATTGTTGCATAGGATGTGTAGTTTGGTGGGCAAAATTAATCTTAAAGCTCAGAATCCCCTGAATTCCTTTATCCAGAAATATGTAGAATGGTCGACAAGCCTGTATGGTCGGGCAATTCTAATCAGTAGCCTGACTGTTATCACCGTTTTTCTTGGATGGAACACACGCAATATTGACTTCGATTTCGAATTCGAGAAGTTCTTCCCCAAGGACCATCCGGAAAGCAGGTTGTACCTCGAACATGTCGAGCAATTTGGCTACGACAATGACTTTTTGCACATCATCCTCCAAAACTCAGGCAGCGTCTTTGACACCAGTTTCCTCAGAAGGGCTTCGGCATTTGAAGAATCGTTGTTAAAACTGGACCACGTAGAGCGGACCTATTCTCCGCTTTCCCTATTTCATGTGATAAAATCACCGACGGGCTTAATCGTCTTCCCACTCATTCATACGGATGATCAACGGAAATTAGCACAGGACAGTGCAAGAGTCTATGGAAATGAGTTTTATCGTGCTGCTTTCAGTGAGAAAGGTGACGCGATCAGTATCTACCTCAACCATGATCACTTTAATGACCCGGAAATCAGTGAATCGCTGCTGTCCAACATTGAAGCAAAGGCCCGTGAGTTTGAGCTGGAGCATGTCCGCCTGGTCGGTAAGTTGAGTGCTTCCGGAGTTTTCATCCGGTACATACAGGAAGATTTTGGAAAGTTTCTGATTGGCTCTCTGATTCTCAGCTTTGGACTGCTACTGGTCATCTTCCGAAAACTTCAGTCTGCCATCTTGCCTTTTGTGATCAGCCTCCTATCCATTATCTGGCTTTTTGGATTGATGGGGCTGCTTGGGGTGAAAATCAATCTGCTCACCTCGCTGATCCCTCCGATCCTGTTCTTTGTTTCCATGTCAGACGCGGTACACCTGATGAATGCAGTCAGTAAGAGCGAGGAGTCAGATCAGAAGCGGAAACTAGTGGCAGGTGTTCAAATCGTGTGGCTGCCTACAATGCTTACCTCTGTCACTACCGCGATCGGGTTTCTCAGTTTGTTGTGGATCAATACAATACCCGTTCAAACCCTTGGCATTTTTACCTCCATCGGAATTCTCTTTGCTTTTATGATTACCTTCTCCCTGGGGGTCATGATTTCCTCCACGTCGAAGTCAGGTGGAGTAGTATTTTTCAACGCCAGCACTTCATACGCTAAATTTCTCCATAGACATAGCAAGAAGTACTGGCTCGCTGCCTCCCTTGTTGTCGCACTTCTGATTCCAGGGCTTTTTCAGCTGGAGATCAATGCCTACCTCCTCGATGACCTTCCACCAGACTCACAGGTTCGGAAAGATTTTGACTATACTGACATCAATCTGGGGGGCTCAAAGCCCTATGAGATACGTGTGGAAGTTGCCGACAGCGCTCTGTCTGTTTGGGACAAGGAAGTGATGGACGAGATTGTCAAAATCGAGGAGTATTTACTACGGTCTTATCCTGTGACCAAGGTGCAGTCCCCTGCTACGATCGTAAAGTACCTGACCATGGCGAACAATGGGGGTCTCAATGAGAACTATGCCTATCCAACCTCTGAAAGGGAGTACCAAACCACCTTACGGCTGAAAAACCGCATCGACCCGAAACGGATGAACAAACTGGTCACAGAAGACGGCAAAGTGGCACGACTAATTGGTTTCTTTCCTGAGTTGGGATCCAAAGAGACCGGGAGAAGAAACCGGAAAATGCTTGATCACCTTAAAGGAAATATTGACCAATCTCTCCTCAGGTATCACATCACGGGTACGACCTACCTAATTGATAAGAGTCATGAATTACTCTCCCGCAATCTCCTACTGGGATTAGTGACTGCGGTGTTAATCATCGGAGCACTGCTTGGCATGTATTTCAGATCCTGGAAGTTATTGGTCATCAGTCTGATCCCCAACCTGATTCCACTACTCATGGTGGCTGGCATCATTGGATGGTTCGGCATTTCCTTGAAAATGACCACTTCCATCATTTTCGCGGTCACGTTTGGGATTGCCGTTGACGATACCATTCATGTCATGAGCGGATTTCTTCATAGCAAAATCAAGGATCCAGACCAGCGGCTGGCACATACCTTCAAGCATGCCGGCAATGCAGTCATCATTACCACCGTTATCATGTGCGCTGGTTTTTGCCTGTTTTTGTTTTCAAATTTCGGCGCGACGTATTACCTGGGCCTGTTTATTCTCATATCGCTCATTGCAGCATTGTTGGTCGATCTAACCATATTGCCTTTGCTGTTGTTACACTCTTCAAAAAATGCTGCAGAAAGGAGACCAACTTCCTGACATCACACTGCTCAATGAGCAGAATGAACCCGTGAGATTAACAGATTATTCTGGAAAGCCATTGGTCATCTTCTTCTACCCAAAAGACAATACCCGAGTCTGTACAGCCCAGGCATGTGGGTTTCGGGATCACTTTAAGGACTACCTGAACTACGAGACCACCGTCATAGGTATCAGCAAGGACTCGCCAGAATCACATGCCAAAGTGATGAAAAAACGTTCCTTGCCCTTTTCTTTACTGAGCGACAGCAATGGAAAAGCCACAAAAGCATTCAAGGTATCAACCTACCTGTTTGGAACACTCACAGCAAGGTGCACATTTATTGTTGACCAGAATGGAATTATTCAGGGTTCCTTTCGGGACGATTTCAATGCGAAAAATCACATTGATAAATCATTGAAGCTGCTCGCTAAGATGGCATAAGCAACGGCTATTCGTCTTTCAGCACTTCTGAGGGATTCGCCACTGAGGCTTTCACCGTATGGAAAATGGTAATCACCAAACTGATCAAAAGAAGTAGCACAAATGAAAATACAAAGCTCAATGGTTTTATATCCGTCCGATAGGCAAATCCTTCCAGCCACTCTTCCATAAAAAAGTAACCAACAGGTGCTGCCACGATGAACGCGACAAAGAGCAGTTTCACGTATCCCTTTGAAAAGAGGAGGATCAAGCTTGGCACGGTGGCACCGAGTACTTTTCTCACCCCTATTTCCTTCAATTTTTGCTCCAATGAAAAGACCACAATCCCAAAAAGTCCTAGCGAAGCGATTATGATTGTGAGCATAGAAAAGAAGGACAGTACATCTCTAAAACGGGCTTCGGCGACAAAAGACTCACTAAAATGATCTGAAAGAACCGTCATTTCATAGGGCCTGTTGGGGGCAAACGCACTCCACTTTTCCTCCAAAGCTTTCTTTGTGTGCGCCAACTCTTCCGAGGTTCCTGCGATTCGGATGGCAGCACGCGACAACGGCCTTCCGGACACCGCATTTGCTTCATCATGGAAAATAGCAAACGGTTCTATCGGCGCATACAAGGTCCAGAAATTGAAATCTCTTGCCACTCCAATGACATGATACTCTCCACTCCAGTTGCTGATTTTCTTATTAAGGATGCGTTCGTCCATGGGCCATCCAATTGACCTTACTGCAGTTTCATTCAAAATAATTCCTGTTGAATCGGTACCAAAAGCATCGTCAAATCCTCTTCCAAAGAGCAGTTCAATTCCCACAGTTTGTAAGTAATGTTCGTCTCCCAACGAAAAGCTCAATGGTATGGATCCAGCCTCTGGCTTATCAGGAATGAACTGGTCCCCATTGTTAATCAGCATGGGCAGACCATCACAAAAACTGGCATTGACCACTCCATCAATCTCTTTGACTTCTTCGATAAAACCAGCCGGGCTATTCATCCAATTAAGGTTTTCAATTGCCAGCAGGTTTTCCTTTTCAAATCCCAGGTCTTTATTCATAAAGTAATTCAACTGATCAAAAATCGTCAGTGAACAGATGATCAGAATAAATGAAAGAATATATTGGGTAATTAACATGCCATTGCGAATGCTCACACCTTTCTTTCCCGTCTTTAATTCTCCTTTTAAGGTTTTTGCAGGTTGGAACGCATTAAAGAACAGGAAGGGATAAAATCCGGCAATCGCTCCAACAAAAGCAATTAGTCCAAATACAAAAAGAATGAACGATGGTTGTTGGACCGGATCCAATACAAGTGAAGTACCCAGGGACTGGTTGATATCCGGAATCAATGAATAAAGAAAAACTAATGCCATGACAGCTGACAGAAGGCAATAAAGCACGGACTCTGAAAGGAAACGTGCACTGGTTTGCATTCCCGACACTCCCATGACCTTCCTAAGTGCAATGTCTTTAGCGCGCGAGGTGAACTGAGCAGTGCTAAGGTTAATGAAATTGATACAGGATAAGATGATCAGGAAAATGGCCGAGCCCGTTAGGGCAAAAACTATTTTCAAATCCCCTGTGGAAGATAAGCGGTTGTATACGTTGCTTGATTGTAAATAAATATCACTTACAGGCTGTAAGAACAAATCCCATTTTTTACCCGCCTCCAAATACTCTTCATAGGTATATCCCATCTGTCGCAGGGTAGATGCTGCATAGGTCTTGGGCAGTTCATTGATCTTGTCCAGCAAAACAACCGGATCTGCACCTTCGTCCGCCATGAGATAGGTTTCGAACATGGTCCACATCCAATTGTCATTGACGGTCTTCATCCGCTCAATACTCGACAAAGACATGAGAGCGTCAAATTCATCCAAGTAGGAATTCGGCTGATCTTCGGCGAGTACTCCAGTGACTTGATACGATTCGCCTCCGTCCATCTGGATGATGAATCCTACGGGGTTCACTTCCCCAAAGAACTTAGTTGCAATCTCAGGCTTAAGCACCACCGACATCGATTCTTTTAGCGCCGTTTGGATATCTCCGTACTTTAGTTCAAAAGAGAAGAAATCGAAAAAGTTAGAATCAACCGCAAATACCCATTCGTCATTAAAGAACTTTTGCTCACCACGGTACTCAAAAGTGATTGGAGTTACATCGACCGTGAGCACCCGAGTGACTTGCTCGACCTCTGGGATTGCATCCTTGACTGCGTAGGCTACCCCTGGACCTGTACTTGAAAATTGGTTGGGATTGTCTTCTCCCCAGATAAAGGTCTGATTGATGCGATAGATTCGATCTCCATTCGCATGAAACTTATCGTAGTCTGTCTCACCTTTTACGTAGAGGTAGATGACCATAGAGGAGAAGAACCCCACCGTGAGCCCCAGTAAGTTGACGAAGGCAAACAGCTTGTTTCTACTGATGGAACGTGCAAAGAGCTTAATGAATGAAAGCATCGTAAAAGGTTTTGGTTATCTCATGGAACCACAAAAGGTGCCAAATAAAATAAGGCATTGAATATCAATGCCTTACATAAACCATATACCTATTTGATGAACGATTACGAACAACAATTGTTCATTTCGATTTTCTAAAAACCGCCTACCTTCAGTGTGACATAATAGTTAAGCTTGTTGAATGCATCAGACGCCGTATTTTGAAGTTCAAAATCCTGAGTAAAACGCTTGCTTAAACCAGTGGCTAGACGAAAGTTTCTGCTAATATTAAACTCCAGGTTTGCCCCTGGCTCAATGTACCAGAATACGTCTGAGTCTACTTCCTGGTCCATGATGGTGTTATTGGAAGTCAAGTGGTATCCAAGCCACCCTGCCCCCGCAGATGTTGGAAATGTCACATGAACCACTTCATTGGAGAAGAAAATCAATTCTAAGAACATGCCTCCATACCCTCCCAGTAAGCTGACTTCTTCCTCGGGGTTTTCAGTGATGTTCTCAAATTTGGTAGTTGGTATCACACCATGTCCTTCAATTCCAATACCAAGAGTCCGATTAATAATCCAACCTCCTCTTAACCCCGCCATCACCAGTGATTCGTCGTTAAAATCTGTGCTTCGGAACGAGAGCGCACCAAATCCACCACTATGACTCATTGAACCGCTCAGCGTTTTGATGTCCCGGCGCTTGTTTCTTCTTCGATTACGAGGTTCTTCGTTTCCGGTACTTTGATAATAGATGATTTTTGGTGTATCATCTGTTGCGGTCTCCCTCACCTCCTCCCTGGGCTTCGGAATGGTATCGGGGGCTGCCGGGGTTGGTGCAGTTTGAGTTGAGTCCGGTTCTTGCCCAAAAAGCGTAGTAGCAGCAAATAGAGCCAAGGCGATCATTAGTAAGTTTCTCATTTTTATTTTGAACGTTTGGTGTAAGGACATGAAAAAACACGAAGGGTTTCTAGAAAGAAGAAATTCATTTCTACATTCCTTCTTATACCTTTGCGCGCTGCTAAAAAAACAATATTAATTCATGGGGGATTACCGTTTTAAAGAGATCGAAGAAAAGTGGCAGCAGTCATGGAAAGATCAAGGAATCTATAAAGTTTCTAACGATTCTGAAAAGCCAAAGTACTACATCCTTGACATGTTTCCATATCCTTCAGGAGCGGGCCTGCACGTGGGGCACCCGCTGGGGTACATTGCCTCTGATATTGTAGCTCGTTATAAGCGATTGAAAGGATTTAATGTACTCCATCCCATGGGTTTTGACAGTTTCGGCCTACCTGCGGAGCAGTATGCAATCCAAACAGGTCAGCATCCGGCACTTACGACCGAAAAGAACATTAAGAGATATAAAGAACAACTTGAGTCAATTGGATTTTCATACGACTGGTCTCGTGAAGTTCGCACCAGCGACCCTGCCTTTTATAAATGGACACAATGGATCTTTAAACTGATCTACAATAGCTGGTACAATACCGATCTTGAAAAAGCTGAACCCATTGATACGTTGATTGATCGTCTCTCTGCAGCAGGCAATCAAAACATCCAGGCAGTTTGCGATGAAGACACTCCCACCATTACCCAAAGTGAATGGGAAGCCTACACAGAAAAGGAAAAACAACAATTCCTGCTCAAATACCGCCTTACCTATCAGGCAGAAACCACTGTGAATTGGTGTCCTGCACTAGGGACTGTACTCTCAAACGATGAAGTGAAAGATGGATTTTCCGAACGGGGCGGACATCCGGTGGTGCAAAAGAAAATGGTACAATGGAGCATGCGAATTACCGCTTACGCCAATCGATTGTTAGAGGGCTTGGACCGCATTGACTGGCCAGAACCCATCAAAGAGATGCAACGTAACTGGATTGGGAAATCGTATGGAGCCGAAATAGATTTTGCTATCGCCAACTCGGAAAGTAAAATCCGTGTATTCACTACTCGGATCGATACCATTTTTGGAGTCACTTTCATGGTGGTGGCGCCGGAAAGTGAGCTGGTCAATCAATTGGTCACTCCAGAGCAGCATAAAGAAGTAGCAACGTACGTAGAAGCTGCCAGGAGCAGGTCTGAACGGGAACGTATGAGTGACGCAAAAAATGTAACCGGAGTCTTTACGGGCAGCTATGCTATTCATCCTTTCAGTGGTGAAAAGGTTCCTGTTTATGTGGCTGACTATGTGCTGGCAGGCTATGGAACCGGCGCAGTCATGGCGGTACCTAGCGGGGACCAGCGCGACTTTGATTTTGCGAAACATTTTGACCTGCCCATTACGGTCATCAACGACGCACAGCAGCTGACGGATACCGAAGCGGACCCCACTAAAGAAGGTAAGATCATCAACTCAGATTTCCTCAATGGTTTATCTCCTGAAGAAGCTATGGAACGAGGCATCGAGGAAGTAGAGGCCAGGGGTATTGGTGTGCGAAAGATCAATTTTAAATTAAGAGATGCTATTTTCGGACGCCAGCGATATTGGGGGGAGCCCATCCCGGTCTATTACGATGAGGAAGCCATCCCTTGTTTGGTGAATGATGCAGAACTGCCCTTGAACCTGCCCAAAATAGACGAATACCTACCCACCGAGGACGGCGATCCACCACTGGGTAGAGCAGTTGATTGGAAATATGGAGCACAAAACTATGAGCTTTCTACCATGCCAGGGTGGGCCGGAAGCAGCTGGTACTTTTTCCGCTATATGGATCCCGGCAATGAAACAGCTTTTTGCAGCAAAGAGGCTCTGGACTACTGGCAGGACGTGGACTTCTACATGGGTGGTTCCGAACATGCCACCGGACACCTGCTGTACTCTCGATTCTGGACAAAGTTCCTGTATGACATGGGGTACATCAAAGTAGATGAGTATGCGAAAAAATTGGTGAACCAGGGTATGATTCAAGGTCGATCCAATTTTGTCTATCGAGTCAAAGGAACTAACAAATACGTATCTCATGGATTGAAAAATCAGTATGAGGTGCAAGCCATCCATGCGGATGTTTCCACCGTCTACAATGATGTTTTGAACCTTGAGGAGTTCAAGAAATCCAGACCTGATGCACACGATGCGGAATTCATTTTGGAGGACGGAAAATACCATTGTGGTTGGGAGATCGAAAAGATGTCCAAATCAAAATTCAACGTCGTAAATCCTGACGATCTCATCGCACAATATGGTGCGGACACCCTACGAATGTACGAGATGTTCCTGGGCCCCATCGAAGCGAGTAAGCCGTGGAACACCAACGGCATCGACGGCGTGTTTAAGTTCTTACGCAAATTTTGGAACCTCTTTCATTTACAAGATTCTTTCAATACATCGGATGACTCTCCGTCCAAAGAAGAGTACAAAGTCTTGCATGGATTGATTAAGAAAGTCACTGATGATTGCGAATCTTTGTCCCTCAATACTTCGGTGAGTGCTTTCATGATTGCCACGAATGAGCTGAGCAGCGCAAAATGTAACAAACGTGGCATCCTGGAGCCCATGGTGATTTTGCTTTCCCCATTTGCTCCGCACATGGCAGAGGAACTATGGCACCTTTTAGGTCACGAATCATCAGTGGTTGATGCATCCTATCCGGCATTTGATGAAAGCCATCTGAAAGAGGATTCCTTTGAATATCCTATCATGGTCAATGGAAAAATGAGAGCCAAAATTATGTTCCCCACTGACATGTCGAACGATGACATCCAGGCCGGGGCACTGGCTGACGAAAAGGTTCAGAAATGGTTGGAGGGAAAAGCTCCCAAAAAGGTGATTGTAGTACCAAAAAAGATCGTCAACGTAGTGGTATAGCAGGGAGCATTGGATGATTCTCGGCTAAATCCCGTAAACTTGAGTTGTATAACCGAGATATCAAAAATGAAACTAACTGGCCTTACCACAATCCTCATTCCTGCTGCAATTCTTTTTGGTTGCTCCACTGGTTCCTCAAGTTCCGAAAAGAGTCAGGAAGCATTGACCGAGGAAAAAACTGTACACGATATTGATCAACTTTTGGCAGATATGCCACCGCCGTCACTTGTGCCCTTCACCTTAAAATCAATCGGTGCCAATTTTGATCAGGAGCACGTGAACCCCCTGGAGTCTGCTTCTAACTACGAAGGGGATACCGATAAGCTGGCGCTTAACATGGGTGTGTACGCTTCTGACATCAGCTACCTGGCAGCCTACGGAGCTGAAGATGAGTGCCTCAGTTACCTGGCTAAGGCACATGAAATGGCCGAGACATTGGGAGAAGCAGGCATCTACGACCAAACCCACCTGGATGAGTTTAGAGGACACGTAGCCAACGGAAATGAAGATGAAGTCGCCAGACTGCTAAGTAAGCTTTTTATGGAGACCAGTGTTCAGATGGAAGAAGATCACCATTTGACCATGGCGGGTCTGGCTCTGACAGGCTCGTTCATTGAAGGGTTGTACCAGGCCGTGATTACTTTAGAAAAGTACGACAACTCCGAGGATTCTCAGCGACTTTTGGAGCCACTGGTCAAGATTGTGCTGGAAGAAGAGCAGGCATTGCTGGACATTATTCAAGTATTGGATGATTTACCATACGACGATACCATTGGCTCATTGATGATTGAATTGGAGATTCTGGATCGTTTGTATAAAGGAGACCTGCAAGAGGTAGAAGAAAACATGGCCAATGACCCGAACTACATTGTTTCAAAAGAAGTCATGCGCGACATCACCCTGGAGGTGAAACGGATTCGAGGTTCTATTGTGGAGTAAAGATCAGCAACACCTCTTGAGAAGTGCGTCTAAATAATCAGTCCCCCTTTGATCATAGGCTTCGATGGGATATTATTGAAATCACCAATCGCAATCAGGTAAGACCCTTCAGAAAGCCTACTTAGAAAGTCAGGAGCAAAAAAAAGCCTCGAGATAACTCGAGGCTTTTTTCCATCATCAAATGACTACTTATCTTCTTTAGGAGCTTCTTCTTTCTTCTCCTCTTTTTTGGCTTTAGGAGCTGCTTTTTTAGCTGCTGCCTTTGGCTTCTCTTCGCCTTCATCTTTCTTGGCTGCCTTCTTCTTTGCAGCAGGCTTCTCCTCAACCTCCGCTGGTGCCTCCTTCTTGGCGGCTGCCTTTTTTGCAGGAGCCTTCACTTCCTCTTTGGCAGGTGCTTCCACTGCTTCCGCCTTAGGAGCTTCTGCCTTCTTCTCCTCTTTTACTTTAGGAGCTTCCTTAGCTTTAGCTAAGAACTCCTTCTTAATTTCTTCAATGTCAACGTTATTGATCGTTGGTTGCGTATTTAATCGCTTCATCGTGGCCACCCGATTCTTTGCAACGTTTTTATTTTTTCTTCCTTTACGCTCTAGTCTTGTTACCGCCATTGTATTGGTCTTCTTTCGTGAAATGAGCCGCAAATTTAGGGGATTATGTAGTTTTGTCCAAAAGGAATTTTGAATGTCAAAAACAAAGCCTTCATTACCAAGAGGTACCAGGGATTTTGGTCCGGATGTTGCCGCTAAACGGCAATACATCATTGAAAAGATCAAGACAAATTTCATCAATTATGGCTTTTCGCAAATTGAAACACCTACCCTGGAGAACCTGTCCGTCTTAACTGGTAAATATGGAGAGGAGGGTGATCAGCTTTTGTTCAAAGTGCTGAATTCCGGCGACTATCTGAACAAAACTTCCAACGAAGACTACCAAGCTGGCAGTAAACACCTCCTCCCAAAAATTGCGGATAAAGGACTACGCTATGATCTAACGGTTCCGTTTGCCCGCTTTGTGGTAATGAATCAGAATGACATCAGTTTCCCCTTCAAACGTTTTCAAATCCAGCCGGTTTGGAGAGCCGATCGCCCTCAGAAAGGTCGCTACCGAGAATTCTACCAATGTGATGCGGACATCATTGGCAGTAAAGGCCTCTGGAGTGAAGTTGAACTTTCCCTCCTCTTTCGGGACGTTTTCAAAGACCTGGGGCTACAGGATTATCTCATCAAGGTCAACCACCGTGAAATCCTATTCCTCCTGGCTGAACATGTTGGACTTGGCGAGTCGACCATCGCTTTTTGTGCTGAAATTGACAAACTGGATAAAATAGGAGCTGAAAAGACGTTAGCAAACGTGGTGGCGCTGGGCGCTGATTCTGAGAAGATGGAGGAAGTAATGGAGCTATTCACACTCAAAGACCGTCAACTCCTTTTAACCAGACTCAAAGACCTGTCAGAGCACAATCAAGGAGCAGATCAGGTCACCGAGTACTTTAATGATCTGGATGAGTTGGCTCCAGGTATTCAAGTGGAACTTGATCTCTCATTGGCAAGGGGGCTCTCCTACTACACCGGGTTGATCTACGAAGTAAAACCTACCTCCGTAAAAATAGGCAGCATCTGTGGTGGAGGCAGATATGACGACCTTACCGGGATATTTGGATTGCCTAACGTTTCAGGTATTGGAATATCCTTTGGATTAGATCGGATCTACGATGTGATGGAAGAGCTAGATCTATTCCCGGAAACCGTCACCAAGGCCCTCGACGTACTTGTAGTCCACTTTAATACGGCTAACTTAAAACATGGGCAGAAAATCGTGAATCAGTTACGTCAAAAGGGTGTGAAAGCAGATCTCTATCCGGAAACAGCAAAGATTAGAAAACAGTTTGACTACGCGGACAAAATCAAAACGCCCTACACCTTGATCATCGGTGATGATGAGATGGAAAAGCAGGCTTACATGCTAAAAGATATGCAGTCTGGAAATCAAAGTCCACTGTCAATCGATGAAATAATTCGCCAAATTAAAAGTTAGTTTTACGTAAACTGTTTCCTGCTGGTAGATGCGCAATTGGATTTATATCGTTCCTCTTTTTCTTCTTCCTTTGCTTACCATCGCCCAAATATCAAGCAATAAAGGCCGCTTTACGATTGAGTTTGACCGAGGGTGTGCCCCTTTCAATGCACGAGTGACTACTTCTACAGACTTCAATGAAGTAACTACACTTTACTCTTATGTAGAGTCTGAAGGTTTTACGAATGACACTACATTTTCTTATACCGACGTAGGCACTTACCTTATCATTCAAATTGTAGGCAAGGACAGCTTAAACGGGGCACCCATTACAGATAAGCGTGATACACTGGTTGTTAATGTGTTGGAAGCACAAAAGCCTTCCATTTCCATTTCCAGATGCAGCAATTTCGAGATTGAGCTGACCTCCACTGATCTTTACTACGATGCAATCCGGGTCTATTTTAATGCCGCAGATTCAGCAACTCTCTTAACCAACGAGTCCGCACTGCATACCTTTCCCAATGGTGGTTCTCAAAGCATTACTTTAAAAGGCTTGTTCAATACCGCTGACGATGTGTGCCAGTCACATTTTGAAGAAGTCGTTCCTTTACCGACAATTACCACCCCAGAATTGACCTCTACCTCCATTAAGCAAACCTGCCGAGATCTTTATTCGATGTACTTGACTTTAGCTTCTTATGAGGAAGATGTGATTTACCGGGTACTCCTTGACCAGCAAAACTCTTCAGTTGTTTATGAGGGACTTCTTGATTCGACGTCCTTGGTTCTGAAGGATGTTCCATTTGAGGTAGCGGATTATTGCATTTCCGTGGTAGCCTTCGACCCTTGCAGCAATTCCACGCTGGTAAGCAATCAGCAGTGCGTCACCCCTACAGATCTTTCGCTGTCCCCTTTTGAAACGCTTTATTCTTCTTATGAAGGTTCGTCCGTTTTTATCAATCTTGACCAAGTAACTACAGGGATCTTTGAAGTAGAGAGAAGGTTTGAAGGTGGTGTATTTGAAGCCAGAGTTGATCAACTTGGTTCTTTCAGAGACCCTATTGGATCCAGCACTAGAGGTTATTTTTATCGAATCAATTATCGCGATGAATGTGGAGAGATTTTATATACAGCAGAAACCAATCCTCCTTTGATAGAAGCAGAAGAACTTTCAGATAACCGTTTTGAAGTCCAATTCACCCAAGCAGTCAACTCTTTGGATTTTCCAACAGGCACTACCTATCAGGTTGGGACTGCAGAAACCTTCACAACGGGTCCTGTCATTGCAAACACGTTCAACGTTAACCTTGACCCCAACAATGGAGCCACTGACCAACAGTTGAGTGTCTCCGCCTCTTACAATTCAGGTATTGCATTAGTTTCGAACACAGTGAGCCTGCGCTATGAGTTTGTGGTTTACGTACCTTCCGCTTTTACCCCGAATGGAGATGGAACGAACGACACGTTAGAGTTTTTTGGAGTGCCTTCAGAAAATGCTAGTGTAAAAATTTATTCCAGATGGGGCCAGACCATTTACTCTTCTGCAGATTTGACAGTTGGATGGGACGGGCTAATTGCCGGAAAGAAGGCACAAGCGGGAACTTATTTTTATGAAATCTTCTTTGAAACAACAACAGGAAACAAACTCAGACAAAGAGGTAATTTTGTGCTTCTAGAAAATTGAAACGACTATGTTTGACATGATGAAAATGATGGGTAAGGTCAAAGAAGTCCAGGGCAAAATGAAGGAAGCCCAGGAGCAGCTTAAGGACCTGCGCGCAGAGGGAGAATCAGGTGGTGGAATGGTGAAAGCGATAGCCAACGGCAATAAAGAGTTGGTCAACTTGCAAATCGACGATTCACTAGTAAATACAGAAGATAAGGAGATGATGCGGGATCTGATCGTTGCCGCGGTGAACAAAGCCGTTTCCGAAGCGGACCAAAAAGCAAAGGAGCACATTAAAAGATCAACAGAAGGGATGCTCCCTAATATTCCTGGCATGGATTTTTCAGGTTTCGCCTAAATGACCCCAACAGCAGTTGTTATTCTTAATTACAATGGTGAAGACTATTTAAGAAGGTTTTTACCATCGGTTCTTACTCACTCCGGTAACGCCGAAATCATTGTAGCGGATAATCAATCCAATGATCGCTCTGTTGAGGTATTAACCAATGAATTCCCCACCGTCCGAATCATCCAATTAGACAAGAACCATGGGTATGCCGGAGGTTACAACCATGCCATTGCAAAGGTCTCTGCAGAATACATTGTGTTACTCAACTCTGATGTCGAGGTGACGGAAGGTTGGCTGTCTCCTTTGGTTACATTCCTGGATCAAAATCCAGCTTATGCGGCATGCCAACCGAAGATTAAAGATTATAACGACCCGGCCAGGTTTGAATATGCAGGGGCTAGCGGAGGCTACGTAGATCGTCTGGGCTACCCATATTGTAGAGGTCGAATTTTTGACTCCATTGAAAACGACCAAAGCCAATATGATGAGGAGGCAGACATTTTTTGGACATCAGGAGCTTGTATGTTGGTTAGAAGGGAAGTTTTTGTCCAATCTGGTGGGTTAGATCCGGACTTTTTTGCTCATATGGAGGAGATCGACTTATGTTGGAGATTCAGAAGTATGGGCTTCAAATTGAGGTCGATACCCACTGCTTCTGTTTTCCATGTAGGCGGTGGAACTTTGTCGAAGTTGAGTCCATTAAAAACTTACCTCAACTTCCGAAACGGTCTTTTTATGCTGCTCAAGAACCTCCCACTTACAACATTGCTTATGATATTCCCCATTAGGATCTTGCTGGATTGGATTGCTGCCATCAAATTTATTCTTGAAGGAAGTCCCAGACACGGTATCTCCGTTTGGAAAGCCCACCTTAAAATGCTCGCAGCTGCTTCAAAGATGATTAAAAAGAGGAAAGTATTTTCAAAAACCGACTCACGAAAAGCAATCGTGTTTGACTATTATCTGAAGAATAAGAGAAAATTCGATGAAATTTAATAATACCAAAGGGTATTTCTCCTTCTCAAATGTTTTCGAAAGTTCATGACGAACGCCAGCCCTAAGTAAATCAATAGCGGTGATCCAAACGCCAGAAAAGTAGCATAAATGAATAATAATCGTATGCTAGAGGTGGGAATGCGCAGTTTTTCTCCCAATCGAGTACATACGCCAAACGCATTTTTTTCAATGAAATCCTGTAACGTTTCCATAACTAAAACAAAGATATATAATCACAACCTCACATTGTTGATCTGTTAGACTTGTTAAATGAATAATTCGATTAATTTTGCCCCAAAATTTCTTAGAAACTTACTATTTATTGTTTGTACAATTAAAAAACTGAATCAAATGAA
>CAZQDI010000008.1:0-48679 GCA_964591785.1 uncultured Roseivirgaceae bacterium | reverse complement strand
TCTCCAGCAATCCGAGCGATTCAACCGCCAGGTATAAGTTGAGAAATGAATTCGACTCGTTTTTCAATTGCACCAAATAGCCCCCTGATTCAGGCAGGATCAACATGGAGACTCCATCGTCACTAAGTGGAAGTTCCCACTTATCACCAAGTCCATTGCCTAAAGCATAATAGGTTTCCTTTTTTCGAGGCTTAAAACCTTCAATCAGATAACTTCCAGTGGAATCGGTCTGAAATTCATAGTGTAGTTGGTCTCTATCATTAAAGATCCGTACATACGCAGATTGCCGCTCATTGAGTGCATTGTATGTATTCACCCAAACCCTGTTTTTTCTCCTCCTCGACAAAGTACCCTCAGGATAATGAAAGGCAATTTTTACTACTACGGGGGCTTTGCTACCCAAGTGAAACTGCTTGGAAAAGTACTCATCCGGACTGAAGTTCTTCATCCAGTTCGTATAAGCCCTAACCTCATAATACCCTGAATAAAGCACGTTGGGAAAAGTCAGTACTCCTTTTGATTTACCTTCTGAAACATCCAATTTGATGACATTGATCAAGTCACAATTCGGGCCAATAAGCTCCACATAAAGCACCTTACTATTTGAGCCCGGCTCCAATTTGTTTCCGGAAAATAGATAGGCATCAAAAGCCAACCTCCCGGTAGGCTCAATTTTTGGTTTTGCTTCAAAGTCAAGAAACACAAAGTCGCGTTGCAGAACAGAGTCTTGAAATGACCAGTTCTTAAGTACCTGCTTGCGAACATTTGGTAGGTCTATGGTTCCATTTTCCTCATAGTCAAGAGGAAGCAGCATAGAGATTCCCTCCTTGCCAAATTCACCAATCAATTGCACTTCCAATGGCTGAGTGAAAAAGCCTTGCAGGTCAATATTGGTTTTTTGATTTGGAAGCCTGATCCAGGATGTTTCGTTGGCAGTCAATGAAATTCCATTCAAGGGGACAACAACTTGCCGCTTCACATACTCAATCCGAAGGAACTTGGAACATGCCAGTTGATTTGTTACATGATCAATTGCTGAAAGGATGTCCATGTCAGCTAATTGGTTCTGATTGGAGGGTTTTAGTACGTCCAAATCATCGATTGACACCTCCTCCTGGTACATCACAAAACCCTCATCAAAGGTATCGCCAGCATTGAGTGCCCTTAGGAAATGCATTTTTGATCCGCGATAGGCCTCTTTTCTATTTCTCAACCATGCTTGAATCTCTCCAGTACTTTCGGGAGTCATGTGCTCAAAAAAGGGATAGCCCTGGTATTGAACAAGCCCCTGTTTTTTATTTAGAATGAAAGAAACGAGGTCATATCTGATGGTGTATCCTAGTGCATAATTATAAATGATCAGTGGTTCTTTAGCTGTGGCAGCAACAAAGTCTCCCGTAGATTCAAAATCAATAACATAGGGATTTGCAATGGTGCAATTATTTGAAGAAATCGGGGAACTGCCTCCAAGAAAAAACTTCTCAAATTCTTTTAAGTTCTTCTCCCATTTTTTATCTCTACTCACTTCAATCTCGATATTCTCCAAGTACTGAACATCTTCTTTCAGTTTAAAATTTACCTCGAATGGTTGGTCATCAATCCACTTTATTGACTTTAGTTGCGTGATAAAACCAATGTTGGAACAGACTAATCGGTAGGTTCCGTCTGCCTCCATATCAAGTTCAAAGTTGCCAGCAATGTCGGACGTAGTCCCAGTAGTGGTATTTTCCAAATAAATATTGGCAAATGGAATTGGATTCCCTTGATCATCACTTACCCTCCCTCGAACTACCGACTGGGCGTGTGTACTCAATGCGAACAATAGTGAAACCCAAATAATGAGATAGATCTTCATAGGTAATGAGGTAATGGATAAAGACATGAGTTGACACGAATACCATTAGTTGGGGACTCTAATCTGTAAAAAAACACAAGTGTGTTTCCGTCCTATTTTCTATTCATCCTTAAAAAATGTTAATCCATAAAAATCTATCCAACAAAGTGCATTATTCGACTAGTTTTGCCGGCTTATGAAATGGGTCAACTCAGTAGGTGCATTTGAATTACTGATTCTAGGGACGTTTGGTCTGCTTTACCTTCTTTTTATTTTAAGGGTTGTCAGAACCACTCACAGACTTGGCCTTCCATTTAGAAGAGTGATCATCAAGACATTGGTTCGAAGCCTGTACTTTGGTCTTATCATTGTGGCATTGCTTGGCCCAAGTTTCGGAGACACCTCGCGCGAAATCAAGACGGTAGGAAAAGACATTTTTGTTTGCATAGATCTTAGTCAGTCAATGAATGCGATGGACGTACAGCCGTCCAGACTATCGAAGGTCAAGTTTGAGCTAAAGAACATCGTTGAGGCTTTCAACTCTGATCGAATCGGTCTCATCATGTTCAGCAGTGAGGCCTATCTTCAGTGTCCGTTAACGTATGACAACAATGCATTAAACCTCTTCATCCAAACCCTTAACACCGAGATGGTTCCAAACTACGGAACGGACTTTGGCCCTCCATTGGAAATGGCCCTGGATAAATTCACCGATGAAGACACCATCGTAACTCGTTCCAAAGCCAAAATTGTTATTCTGATTAGTGACGGGGAAGACTTTGGAGATAATACCTCTCAGATCGCTGAAGACCTGGAGGGCGATGGAATCTCGCTATTTACACTTGGCGTAGGAACCAAACAAGGCAGCAAGATCCCCATAAGGACAGGATTCAAGCTAGATAAAAATGGCAATGAAGTGGTCTCTAAACTCAATTCGCGATCGTTAGAAGAACTGGCTGATGATACTGATGGTGATTATTTCGAAATAAACGAATCAAGAAACGATACCGAACGTTTGATAAGTGCGATCAACGGTGTGGAGGGAGAATTGAGAGAAACCAAAAAACTGGATGCCACACAAAACAGGTATTTCTATTTTCTTGGAGCCGCCCTCATGCTGATGGTTTTTGATGTCTTATTCAGTGTTAAATTGATTAGCCTATGAAATGGTACTTGATTATCCTAGCTGGATTATTATCGAATGATCCACGTGACATTGCTAAAGTCAACTCACTTAAAAAAGAAGCTGAAGAGGCATACCTCAATGGTAACTTTGAACTAGCAGCTTCCACTTATGGCTATCTATCTGATTCATTAGGTGTTGATGAAGACCTGATTCATTTGAATTTAGCCCATTCGTATTATCAACTGGGTGACACTACCGGTGCGAAAACAAATTACGGGAAGGTTGGGTCATCTTCGGACAGAAGTCTGAAGTCCATCGCATACCAACAACTGGGCGTGATGAGCAAGGAATCTGGTAAGCTCGAAGAATCTCTCCAGCAGCTCAAATCTGCTATTAAAGCAGATCCTTCTAATCGCGATGCTATTTATGATTACGAAGTGGTGAAAAAGCTGCTTGAGGAACAGCAAAAGCAAGAGCAACAAAATCAGGATCAACAAAATCAAGATCAGCAAGATAAAGAAGGCGACGATCAAAAAAATCAAGAGAAAAATAAGAACGGAGAAGAACAGAATAAAGATCAAGAGGGAGAGAATCAAGAGCAATCTGAGCAAGAACAGCAAGAAGGAGAACAGCAAGAACAAGATCAGAAGGAAGGTGAACAACAAGAACAGACAGAGCAGGAGCAGGAAAAGTCTCAAGAGCAAATGACCAAAGAAAAACTTCAAGAAATGGGCATCAGTGAAGAGAAAGCTCGACAGCTTCTGGAAGCCATGCGTCAGAGTGAAATCAAGTACTTGCAGAATCAAAAGAGGAAGGCAACAAAACGGCCACCAAGTGGGAAGCCAGATTGGTGATGATAAATTGCATTTTCAGTTGCTATTTTAAGAACTTTGCAGTCCCGACGAACCATCGGGACTTTTTATTGATTTATACCATAGAACAACAAACCCACAACACACAATGAAAGAAGTTTACATCGCTTCGGCAGTACGAACCCCAATCGGAAGTTTTGGAGGAAAACTCGCTGGATTTTCCGCAACACAGCTTGGAGCATTTGCCATTAAAGGGGCACTGGAGAAAGCAGGAGTACCTGCAAAAGAAGTTCAGGAAGTATATATGGGAAATGTGCTTTCGGCCAACCTGGGCCAAGCTCCTGCACGACAAGCTGCACTTGGTGCAGGTATTGATGAAAACACTCCTTGCACGACCGTAAACAAAGTATGTTCATCCGGAATGAAATCTGTGATGTTAGCAGCCCAGTCCATTATGTTAGGCATCAATGACGTGGTAGTTGCTGGGGGCATGGAAAGTATGAGTAATGTGCCTTTCTACGTACCAAAAGCTAGATTTGGATACAAATACGGACATGGTCAACTAGTGGATGGATTGATGCATGATGGTCTTTGGGAAGTTTACAATGAATTTCCAATGGGAAACTGTGCTGAGAATACAGCCAGAGAAATGAGTATTTCCAGGGAAGCACAGGATGAGTTTGCAATCAATTCTTACAAGAAAGTAGCAGCAGCTACTGAAGCTGGGGAGTTTAAAGATGAGATCATCGCAGTAGAAATTCCACAAAGAAAAGGGGATCCTGTAGTGATGGATGAAGATGAAGAATTTCGCAATGTCAACTTCGATAAGATCCCATCACTTAGACCTGTTTTCGACAAAGCAGGCACAGTGACCGCAGCGAATGCATCGACAATCAATGATGGAGCCTCAGCACTGGTTTTGGTAAGTGAGGAAAAAGCAAAAGAACTTGGACTAACGTTGATTGCTAAAATCAAGGGTTTTGGGGATGCGGCCCAGGAGGCACTTTGGTTTACGACCGCACCAGCTCTTGCGATACCAAAAGCACTGGCACATGCCAACGTTGACCAATCTGAGGTGGATTACTGGGAAGTAAACGAAGCATTCTCTGCAGTTGCACTTGCAAATCAGGAAAAATTAGGGCTTGAATCAGATAGACTAAATGTATTTGGTGGAGCCGTCGCCATCGGCCACCCTTTGGGAACGTCGGGGGCAAGAATCATCACCACCTTGATCAACGTACTCAACAAAAAAGACGGTAAGATTGGCTGTGCAGGTATTTGCAATGGAGGAGGAGGTGCTTCTGCGATCGTGATTGAAAAAGTATAACAAACAAAATAGGGCTCCTTGGAGCCCTATTCATTTTACCGTGTAAATACGATTGAGATGGACACCGAAAGTGTGTCATCTGTCCCATCCAAATCTGCATCATCTGACTCCTCAAATAGTATCGCGCCTTCAAGTCGATCGTCCGTGAGTGAAACAATGCTCATTGCAAGTTCATCTTCCGTACCTGGGTCGAAAGTCAAAGTTCGACCATCATTTGATAGTTCCCATGTACCAGACTCAGGTCCTGTAGAATCCGTAAACTCGTAGGTTCCATCCTCATTGAACGTCATGGTTCCATCAAAAACTTCAGTATAGCCTTCCTGCAGTAATGCTTCCAACTCTGCTATGGCGGCATCCGCCTCTGCTTGCGTGGAGCCACCAAAGTCAATCAAAAATTGTTTTAACTCATCCAGAAAAACAGAAATATCCTCTCCATTTATCGTGAAGGAATTTACAGTGGCAGATGCACCGGTCCAGGTCCCGACGATCGTACCTGATATTTCTCCATCGGGTCCATCATCATCTTCAGAACATGCAACGAATGTCAAAGTGGTAAATGCTACTAGTAGCAACAATAAATTTCGAACGTAGTTAGTCATCTTAAAGTAAAATTTTGTGCTGTTGATGTGTTATTGACACAGCCAATGGTAAAAAAGAAGGAACCTATTTTAAGATCTTCCTGATCTTCCGACCTTCCTCCAGATAATGACTCACCCCTCCCACATCTTCAGCCTCTATACGCTTCCGTAAAACTTCCAGCTCAGCCTGGTACGCATGAATACTTTCCAGCACCATGCGCTTGTTCTCATTGAATATAGAGCTCCACATCACTGGCGAGCTTTTAGCTAACCTTACTGTTGATTCAAATCCAGACCCCGCCAGATCAAGGATCACCTCCCCATCTTTTTCCTTCTGCAAGACGGTATTACTTAAGACGTACGAGCTGACATGGCTCAAATGAGAGATGTACGCAAGATGTCGGTCATGCTCTTCCGCGCTCATGAAGGTGAAATAAAAACCTGCCTCCCTCGCAATTTCAGTAAAGTCACTGAGGTGAAATTCATTGGTAAGTTCTTTCTCACAGATGATCAAATTTTTATCATGAAACAGCTCGGGAAATGCAGCACCCGGCCCAGAGTGCTCGGTACCAGCAATGGGGTGTGTTGCCAAAAAACTTGCCCGATTCGGATGGCTTTCCACTGAATCGCAGATTGTTTTTTTTGTTGATCCGAAATCCACTACAAGTTGGTCATCACGTACTTTATCAAGTATTTCCGGCAAAATCACTTTGATCACATCAACAGGTGTGCCAATAAGGATCATATCAGCCCACTGAATACCCTCATTCAGATCAAAAGAATGTGCAATTATTCCCTTTTCAACGGCATGATCTAGATGCTCTTTAGAAAGATCACAACCTGCAAAAGTGATATCTCTTCGGTTCCTTAGAGCCATTGAAAATGATCCGTTAATTAGTCCAACCCCAACCAATAATACTTTACTCACTGCCCAGTCGTTTATAAATTTGTTTGATAATTTACGATTTATGTTGCCCCGAATCTACCTATCCGTGATTGCTTTTGCGACAATTTGGTTCGCCAAATCACAGGAGAAACAAAAAATTCAAACATTTTATGACCAAGGCCAACTGAAAGAAGAATATTTCATCCTTGATAGTGACTCTACAAAAGTAGATGGAAGCTATCAAATGTTTGACCCTTCCGGTAATACCATTGTAACAGGACATTTCAAGATGGGTCAAAAGGAAGGAGTTTTTAAAAATTTCTATGCTGATGGAGAGGTACAACGTACAACTACTTATGAAAATAATCTCAGGCAAGGAGTCACCCGAATTTTCACGTCTACTGGCCAGTTGGTGCAGGAAGTAACCTTTAAGGATGACACCCTTGTGGGAAACGTCAAGCTTTATGACGACCAAGGGAATATCAAAAGCAGCACTCAATTTGATGGTGGTAAACCCGAAGGGCCCGTCCTCAGTTATTTCGAAAATGGGGCAGTGAAGGAAGAAATTACTTACAGGCAAGGAAAGCCCAACGGTCCCACGCGACAATACTATGAAGGCGGACAGTTAAAATTGGAAGCAAACTATCAAAACGGCCTGCTTAATGGGGAATATAAGACCTACTACCCCACGGGGCAATTGGAAATGGAGGTGCTCAACGATCGGGGGAGTAAATCCGGAACGCTTAAAACTTATCATGAAAATGGACAACTCAAATCTACAGGTCTATACAAAGATGGTGGGTTGGCAGGTGATTACCTGGCTTACTTCGAGGATGGAAGTTTAAAAAGCAAATACAACTACCGAAGTGGATATCGGATTGGCAAAAGCTTTGATTATTATGAAAATGGAACTACCAAAATTCAATCGACCTACTCTAACAACGGGAAAAATGTGACGATCGAAGAGTATGCAAAGAATGAAAACCTAATTGTCCAAAAGAGTCTTATCAATGAAAAGGCTGCAGGCACCTGGACCTTTTGGGAAGAGAATGGAAAGAACTACAAACTGATTGAAAACTACGAGAAAGGTAAGCTGCACGGAATACGTACCGAATTCGCTAAGGGGAAAAAGATGACCGATACGAACTATGATCGGGGAAGAAAGTCGGGTCAGGCCTTCGAGTTTTTTCCAAATGAAAAGGTGATGGTGAAAAAGTACTATGAACTTGATCGTTTACATGGTTCATTCACAAAGTACTACAAGAACGGAAATGTGGAATATCAGGGTGATTATATCAGGAACAAACGAAATGGCGCCTGGCAATATTTTGATAAGAAAGGCAAACTCATCAAAGAGGTATCTTATAAAATGGGTGAGCAAATCGATACAAACCCATAATTACAGAAACGATCCTCTGGCTTTCTCCGTAAAGGGACTATGCCAACACGTAGCCTTGCCTGCCTGCTGATTTTAATGAACCTGATGGGATGCGCTAAAAAGGAAATTATTCCAGAGCGATACCATCCAAAAAATGATTTCGATGCATACCGGTATTCGTTGAATCAGGCCAATCTTCTCACGACTGCCTTAGGTAAAGACTGGATTGCAGCTTCAAAAAAGCCATTTATTGAGCAGATAGAAATTAGCTTGCCCTATCAGGAATCCTTTGAAATTGATAGCCAGATACCTGACGCTCACGGGTATCAATTTAATGTAAAAAGAGGTCAGGAAGTTCTTGTGAAAATTGATTTGATCTCTCTTGACTCTTCTAAAGTCTTTGTGGACCTCTTCCGAATCACCAGCGATACCCTAAACCCTTTTATTCAGGTGGCTTCAGCTGACAGCACGCTGGATCTATCATTTCAGCCCACGCGAGATGCTTCGTATTTGCTACGATTGCAACCTGAGCTGCTCCGAGGAGGAAAATTTTCGATCACCATTGAAAACAAGCCCACGCTTGCATTCCCCGTAGCCGGAAAGAACAAATACGCAATAGGAAGTGTTTTTGGAGACCCCAGAGACGGTGGCAGAAGGGTGCATCATGGAGTCGACATTTTCGCCAAAAGACATACGCCAATAATCGCCCCAATTGAGGCAGACGTAAGGTTCGTAGGGACAAGGGGTATCGGTGGAAAGGTAGTCTGGCTACGGGATAGAAAAACGAGCAACAGCTTATACTTTGCGCATTTGCAGGATTTTAAAGTCAAGAGATACCAAAAAGTATACCCTGGAGATACCATTGGAACGGTTGGTAATACTGGGAACGCCAGAACCACACCGCCGCATCTGCATTTTGGCATCTACAACAATGGACCTATTGACCCCTACGCCTTCATTGTGCCCGATTATACAACGACAGGTTTTACTGAACCTGACACTACCGCCTTAGGCAAGTACTTGATCATTGAAAAACCAGTGCTACTACAAAGTCAAATGAGCCTGAGTTCTCAGGTCATAGATACTTTAGAAATCGGTGAGCAAGTGCAACTACTGGCAATCAATCACAAATATCTGCGTGTCAAAATCCCCAATGGAGACAAAGGATTCCTAAGAAAAAAGGAGATCAATCTATTTTGATGCAGAATCATTAATTTCATTGCATGATCCTGTTTGAGACCTTAAAATCGTTCTACCATGATAAAGAGTACAGGGACCTTTTACTCACAACTTTCATCATTCTGATCATTGGCACGACAGTCTATCATTATGTTGAAGGTTGGAACTGGCTTGACTCTTTTTATTTTTCATTCATCACATTGACGACAATAGGGTTTGGTGACTTCGCACCTAAAACAGATGCTGGTAAAATCTTCACCGTGATCTACATCATTATTGGGGTAGGTATCATCCTCGCATTCATTAATACGATCTATCAGCATTACAACCGGCAGGTAAAAAAGAAAAAAAAGAAAAAACACGAATAATAATCAGTTCAACTATGAAACACCTTACTTTCTCAAACAACGATCAAATGCCTGCTTTTGGCCTTGGAACCTGGAAGTCGGCACCTGGAGAAGTAAAAACAGCAGTCATCCAGGCAATAGAGATGGGTTATCGGCATCTGGACTGCGCAGCGATCTACGCAAATGAGCACGAAGTCGGTGAGGGAATCTCCGTATGCATAGAAAAAGGAACAGTGACCAGGGAAGAATTATGGGTCACTTCCAAGCTTTGGAACAATGCTCACCAAAAGAACGCCGCAAGACCAGCGTTAGAAAAGACTCTAAAGGATTTACATCTTGATTACCTGGACCTCTACCTGGTCCATTGGCCAGTGGCATTCAAACCTGAAGTGGTTATGCCCGAAAACGAATCAGGTTACCTTCCATTGACTGAAGTTCCACTAGAAGAGACCTGGAAAGCGATGCAGGACCTTCAAGCTGAAGGACTCACACGACACATAGGTGTTTCCAATTTCAGCAAAAGGAAAATCGAATCGTTAGTAAAAATGGGTGGACAGATACCGGAAATGAACCAGGTTGAGCTACACCCCTATCTACAACAACAAAACCTCATAGATTTCTGCCATCAGCATTCGATCCACGTCACAGCCTACTCACCGCTTGGGTCCATGGATCGTCCCGCAGGTATGAAAAAAGAGGGTGAGCCGATTCCATTAGAAAATGACGTCATAAAAGAGATCGCTTCCTCGCATGATGCTTCTCCTGCACAGGTATTGATCGCCTGGGCACTTCAACGCAATACCTCGGTCATTCCAAAGTCTACCAACCAAAAAAGATTGAAAGAGAACTTTGATGCCCAAAAGCTTACGTTGGGAGTTGAAGAAATGGAACAGATCAAAAGTCAAGAAAAAGCTCAACGAATTGTTGACGGCACTTTCTTCACAGCAGAAAGTAAAGGGTACAATGTAGATACCTTATGGGATGAATAACTAACCCTTATAGAAGATTCTGAAAATGGTCCCTCCTAGGTCGTCAGAGACCAGCATTGAACCATCGGGCGCGAATAACAGATCGACGGGACGAGCCCAGGCAGTATTCGTTTGGACATTTAAGAAACCTGTCGCAAAATCTTCATAGGCCGTACCTACCCCATTTTCTTCTCGAACCATCACAATCTTGTGACCCGTGTGCCCCGCCTCAGGAGTTCGATTCCAAGATCCATGCTCTGCAATAAAGGCTACATGTTTGTAATTCGAAGGAAATGTGGTACTTGTGCAAAACTTAATCCCAAGTGGTGCCACATGGGGACCCAGATTTTGAACGGGTTGTACAAAATCATCACAGGGAAATTTATCACCAAATTCAGGGTCTTGTAAGTATCCAGCATGGCAATATGGATAGCCAAAATGCTGACCAGCCTCAGTCACCCGATTCAGTTCGCAAGGTGGTATATCATCCCCCAAAAGGTCACGTCCATTGTCAGTAAACCATAGTTCTTCTGTTTCCGGGTGCCAGGTAAAACCTACGGTATTTCGAACTCCGTGCGCATAAATTTCGCGGTCACTTCCATCAGGATTCATGCGCGTAATACTGGCATAGATTTCGTCGCTCTCACAGATATTACAGGGTGCACCGACTGGGACATATAGTTTTCCATCAGGTCCAAAGGCTATGAATTTCCATCCATGATGACGTTCGGTAGGGTAATCATCGTAGATTAATACTGGGTCCGGGGGACTGGCCAGGTTCGCTTCGATATCGTCGAATCTCCAAAGCTTTGAGACTTCTGCTACGTACAGTGATCCATCTTTAAAAGCAACACCGTTGGGCATACGTAGGCCCTCTGCAAGCACATACTTTTCATCCGCCTTCCAATCACCATCCGTATCTCTCACTGCATAGACCTTATCTCCTCCCCTGTTACTTACGAAAAGAGTCCCATCCGGACTTAGCACGATGGATCTCGCATTGTTCACCCGCGCAAATACTTCAATGACAAACCCTTCGGGCAACTTAATAGCGTCTAAATTAAGCCCATCTGTAGAAGTTAATTCTGCATTGATTCCGTTCCGCTCGCTTTCCTTTTCAGGTGGGGTAGACGAGCAAGAAAAAAGAAGAACGGAAAAAAATAGTACGTACGTTTTAATCATCTGAGTAGAAATTTTGGATCAAGTTACAAAATCCATACAGGTTTCCAACGTATGGCTTTTTACTTTTGTGCCGTATGATTGATATCACAAATCTATCTTATTATCTAGGCGACAGAGCACTGTACGATGAAGCCTCACTTTTTATCGGTCCGAAAGATAAAATCGGACTTATTGGCCTGAATGGAACTGGAAAGTCCACGCTTCTTAAGATGATGGTAGGAGATGTGCAGCCTACTGCCGGGAAAATTCAAAAAAGCAAAGACACCACAATCGGTTTTCTCAACCAGGACTTGCTTTCCTTCCAAACAGAGGACTCCATCCTTGCAGTCGCTATGACGGCCTTCGCTGCCACCATGGAAATACAGAAGCAGATTGATCAAACCATCAAAGAGATGGAAGAAAACTACCGGGATGAATTGGTGGACCGTCTTACCCGACTTCAAGAACGCTTCGAAGCAGCAGAGGGGTATACACTGCAATCCAAAGCAGAAGAAATACTAGAGGGCATAGGCTTTAAGACCCCCGATCTCCAGCGACCACTCAGTGAATTTTCCGGTGGCTGGAGAATGCGTGTCATGCTTGCAAAGCTCCTGCTGGAGAAACCAAGTCTACTGATGCTCGATGAGCCTACGAACCACCTGGACCTCCCTTCTATTCAATGGATCGAAAACTATTTACAATCCTATGAAGGAGCCTACATCATTGTATCTCACGATCGAGAGTTTCTGAATCGTTCGGTAAATAAAATTGTGGAAGTCACTCAGGCTGATTTGCATGTCTACCCAGGAGACTATGACAACTATGTTGAAGAAAAAGAACTGAGAAATGAACTACAGCAAAATGCCTACGAAAATCAGCAGAAAAAAATAAGAGAGGCAGAACGTTTCATCGAACGTTTCAAGGCTAAGGCCACCAAGGCAAGTCAGGCTCAATCTAAAATGAAAATGCTGGAGAAGATGGATCGTGTGAACGAAGTCGTTAGTGAAAATGCGCAGGTTAATTTCAGATTCAATTTCAAAACCACTTCTGGTCGACATGTAAAACGGCTTGAAAATATCTCTAAGTCATACGGTGAACTATCAATATTAGACCAATCGGACATTGGTATCGAACGGGGAGATAAAATTGCTTTGATTGGTGCCAATGGTAAGGGCAAGTCCACTTTGCTTCGAATTATTGCTGGCACGGAGCCGCATGTAGGTAAAGTGCAGACTGGTCATAATGTTATCAACTCTTTTTATGCCCAGCACCAGCTAGAGTCTCTTGATGTACAAAACGATCTATTGGAAGAGTTGAAGCTTGCAGGAACGGGTAAAACGGAGCAAGAACTGCGCAGTGTGTTAGGATGCTTCTTGTTTTCCGACGACGAGGTATTCAAAAAGATTAAAGTCCTCTCTGGGGGAGAAAAGTCGCGGGTTGCACTTGCTAAAACCCTGATTTCCGAAGCTAACTTCCTATTGCTAGATGAACCTACCAACCACCTGGACATGCTTTCAGTCAGTATTCTAGTCCAGGCGCTACAACAATATGAGGGCACCTTTCTGGTCGTTAGTCATGATCGACATTTCATCTCACAAATAGCCAATAAGATCTGGTATATCGAAGATCAGAAGGTCAAAGAATACCCTGGAACTTACGAGGAATTCTCTTGGTGGTGGAAGCAAAATCGAGAAGCACCTAAAATGACGGAACAATCTGGTAAGGAACCCAAAAAGAAAGAAAACACAAAAGTCCGAAATAATACTGAGGAACAGCAACAGGCAAAAGAGCTAAAAAGCGTTGAGCAGCAAATAGAAAAACTAGAGCTCGAAATAAAACAATTGGAACAAGCTTTAGCTGATCCCAAAGTCTTTGACAATCCAGATCAATTGGAAATAGTAAATAACGACTATGAATCCAAAAAAGAGTTGTTGGATTCATTCATGAAGAAGTGGGAAGAACTGGTTTAAGTGAGATTTTGTACCTTCATCGCTCAAAGAATTATGATATGAACGATCTAAAAACCTACCTCCCTTTGCTTACGATCGCCTTGCTCGTTGCATGTAGTTCGCAGCAATCGGATAAGAAGACTAAGGAGGTATCCAAAGAAGTAGACAAGGCCACCGAAGTCGTCAATAAAGCCATCGAATGGGCCGGAGGAATGGATAGTTGGAATTCATTGATGACCATCAACTACACCAAAAGATCTCGCTTGCTTTTGGAAGATGAGTCTATTGAGTTTGACATTACCCAACAACACTCCTATTTGATGAAACCAAGTCTTTCCATGGACATCAATTGGACCACAGACAAAGGAGATCATCGACTTTTTCATTCCGATACCGCTTCCTTAAATTTTCTGAACGGCAGCCTCATAGACAGCGGAGATAAAGTACAACAATCGGCCTTCAGCGCGTTCTATGTCCTTGGGATGCCATTTAAACTGAAAGACCCAGGTACGTATCTTTCTTACGCTGGAAGCCAAGAATTTAATGGGCAAACAGCCGACGTTATTAAGGCAAGCTACAGTCCTGAAGAACATGATAATCACTCAACTTCGGACCAGTGGTGGTATTATTTTGATCAATCAACCGGTGCCTTCCTTGGTTGTATGGTTTATCACGCTCCCACCTATGCGCTCATAGAAAATTTAGCCTTCCATGAGGTTGAAGGAGTCAAATTTCAGAAAAGACGTATGAGTTACCGATGCGATAGTCTAGGAAACAAACAGTTCTTACGCGCCGAGTTTTGGTACGAAGATTATGACGTAACCTTTTCTCAAGGGGATTGATAGTCTCGATGTCAGTTCTTAAGATCCTTAAAGATCAATTTCAACTAAGGTATTTTCATTGGCAGTGACCTGAATCGGCTGGAGTCGATCCGACCCCCACGCACTACCATCTAAAATAAGAAGGTACTTCACATAATAATTACCAAAATTCAATCCATCTGCCTGAAAGGTTGCCGATCCCCCATTGCTAATGTCCTGCCTTCCTAACTCTCTTAAGGGCAAGCTGTCATCCCTGTCAATCAGAAGTTCGACATCGACGGATAA
Organism: uncultured Roseivirgaceae bacterium; assembly: GCA_964591785.1. Taxonomy (GTDB): domain Bacteria; phylum Bacteroidota; class Bacteroidia; order Cytophagales; family Cyclobacteriaceae; genus Ekhidna. The sequence continues at coordinate 34,028 of CAZQDI010000008.1, read as the reverse complement.
ATTGTCAGTATTAACTAAATCCTGGTTGTCTATTATCAGGGTTAAGTTTCCAGTGAAGACCGGGTCATCACTACCACAGCTAGTTAATAGTACGCAGGACAGGAAACAGAGGAGAGTTGCTTTTTTCATGTGTATGATCAAATCAATCTGTATGCCAAACCACACTTTTCATTGTAATCATTTGTTTATTTTTTGAAGTGCAAACGCAATATACTGGTCATTTTCAGTGCTTGCATTCAGACAGACCATCTTCCAAACGGAAACCGCCTAATGACTCTAGAAGAGTTACGAGCCAATGATTTCAATTTTTGAAAAGACCAATCAAATTTTCTGAACTAAATAGAAAAGGTCGGATACTTAAATTCATCCATGATCTTAATGATGGCTGACCGAAGGGTTCTTTCATTCTTGATTTTGTCCGACCCAAATACTCCCGAGGCATAGCCTTGCCAAACGGTCTTTTCTTTTCTCCGATCAAAAAAAGAAATAAGGATGGTACCCTCTTTCATATCAAAATTGATTGCATCGTAGTCCAGTTGTCTTCTTTTTCTACTTCTCGTGGTGTCGATGGCATTCTCGTAGGCAATGGAATCAAAATTCTCTATCTGATCAATGTACTGGCCATTCAAGCCAGACCACTGCTTCAGATCTGGCTGGTTATAACCTTTCATGGTCAAATCGTCATAGTAGATGGAGTAGAAAACATAAAAGTCAGGCCTTTTTTCCTTATTTCGATATCCCCAAGCAGAAAGCACGGACCCGACGTATTTCTCAAAGAGTTTGCGATCATCAAGAGAGCCCGTGAAATTATCATTTGAAGCAAATTCGAAGGTTCGATACTTGTGAAATCTTCCTTCATAACTGTAATCGGACTCCACCATATATTCAGAGGATGAGCAAGAGAAACCTCCGGCTACCATGAGTAAGAGCACGTACTTTGATAAAGTATTCATTATCCTTTGAATTTAGCGCTTCTTAGGTAAATAAGTTGAGAAACGATCAAGAAAATGGGAATCCTTTACAACTTAAACTCCCTTAAGCTAGGTTGCTTACTGATCACTTCCTCAGTTTTTCAATCAGTACCAGTGTACTTTGAACGAGTGCCGTCAAACCGTCGAAATCTCTATTTTTAATGATTTCCCCAGAAATTAGTTTAGAGCCCATTCCCACACATGTAACACCCGCATCGAACCACCCTTGTAGGTTTTCTTCGGTTGGTGAAACACCACCTGTCGGCATAATGGACGTCCATGGTTGAGGGCCTTTGACCCCACTCACAAATCCTGGTCCGTACGTCCCTCCGGGAAAAAGTTTAACCAACTCGCAACCCAATTCTTCAGCCCTAGCAATCTCGGTAAGCGATCCACACCCTGGAGACCATAGCACCTTTCTACGATTGCAAGCAATGGCAATATCTTCCCGAAGCACGGGAGTTACAACGAAATTAGCACCCAGCTGCATGTAGAGGGAAGCAGCCCCGGCATCCGTAACTGAACCTACTCCAAGAATCATTTTAGGCAACGACTCTTCAGCATATTTATTCAATTCGCGGAACACTTCGTGAGCATAGTCGCCTCGGTTCGTAAACTCCAAAATCCTTGCCCCGCCCCTGTAACAAGCCAACAGTACTTTCTTTGCCACTTCCAGGTCATCATGGTAAAACAATGGTACCATTCCGGTCTGCTCCATCGTTTGGTAAACTTCAATTCTTGAAAATCTTGCCATATCTATTATCGTATTATTCTTCCTGAAGTATTGCCTTCCATGAGCCTGCCAATGTCCTCTACAGATACCACATTTGCATCTCCTTCTACCGTATGCTTCAGTGCACAAGCGGCTGATCCAAAATCAAGGGCTTCCTGATCATCACTGTATTTGATCAGCCCATAAATCAATCCTGCGGCGAATGCGTCGCCTGTTCCGACCCGATCTACAATGTGTGTCACATCAAATGTTGGTGAAAAAAGTACAGCATCGCCATTCCACATGAGTCCCTGAATTCGATGATGAGAAGCACTCAATGCATCTCGGTTTTTGTCAACGACTTTCTTTATTCGTGGGTATTTATCAGCCACTTTTTCGGCGGCCTTTTGAAATGGTTCTCCTTTTTTACCAATACCTAGTATGCTTTGCAGCTCAAAGGGACTGGCAATGATCAAATCACAGCCACCAATAAATTGAAGGATCATCTCCCTCTGATCCACGCCGTAATTCCATAAGTTTTTTCGAGAATGCACGTCCAGAGAAACAGGAATGCCGTATTTGTTGGCAACATCGATGGCTTTCAAGCAACTTTCAGCAGCACCTTCACTGATCCCAGGAGTAATGCCTGTAAAATGAAACCAATCTGCCTCATCCAGTACCCGCTCCCAGTTTATCATTTTGGAGGTTAGATAGGAAAAAGCGGAATCATCCCGCTCGTAAACCACCTGGCTACTGCGATGAACAGCCCCCTTCTCAATAAAGTACTTGCCCATCTTTCCATCACCATAAATGACTTCAGAAGTATCGACCCAATGATGCCGTAGGTACTGCGTTGCTGATTTCCCCAATAAATTATCTGGAAATCTGGTGACGTGCGTGCAATTCAAGCCGAGATAACTCAATGAAATGGCCACATTTGCCTCCCCTCCCCCATAGGCCAGTTCTAGTTGATTCGCTTGCGAAAACTTTGCATAACCAGGAGGTGACAATCGCATCATCACTTCACCAAAAGTCACAACTTTCTTACAACCACTCATCAGCTGTCGTTTTCATTGAAATCAAAAAAATGGGGGTGTATTTATGAAGCGAATCACAAATAATATTTTTGAAAACCTTCACCCCCATTCCATTATCTTGCGACACGTCCAGAGGCATCGCCGCCCATCAGTTTTTCCACCTCCGCGACGGTGACCAAATTGGCGTCTCCTTTGATGGTATGCTTCAGACAAGAGGCAGCTACCGCAAAGTCTAGCGCACCTTGATCATTGCCCGGATACTTCAATAGACCATAGATGAGACCTCCCATAAAGGAGTCTCCTCCACCTACTCTGTCTACTATGTCTGTTATTTGATATTGTCTCGTCTCGAACAATTTAGTTCCATCGTATAACACACCTGCCCACGTATTGTGTGAAGCAGATATGGATCCACGCAATGTTGTGATCACCTTACTTGCTCTGGGAAACTTCTTCATCATCTGCTGACAAACTGAAAGAAAAGCCTCTGCTTTCACATTATGTCCTTCGGTTTGGACGCTGATCCCTTCGGGTTTTATTCCAAAGTGCATCTCCGCATCCTCTTCATTTCCCAAGATAATATCACAATACGAGGTCAGTTCCGTCATGATGGCCTCTCTATCACCACCGTACTTCCATAGCTTGGCCCGGTAATTCAGGTCGGTAGAAATTGTAATTCCCTTTTCGGAGGCTGCTTTAACAGCCTCAAGGCAAGCATCTGCTGCTCCTTGTGAAATAGCAGGTGTAATACCGGTCCAATGAAACCACTTTGCCCCGTCAAACACGGCGTCCCAATCGATCATGCCCGCCTCAATCTGTGCCATTGCAGAATGTGCCCGGTCGTACACTACTTTACTCCCTCGACTGACTGCACCGGTTTCAAGAAAGTAGATACCTAATCGGTCTCCTCCAAAAATGACATTTTGCGTATTAACCCCCCGCTTTCTCATTTCCATCAAAGCACATTCGCCAATGTCGTTCTTTGGAAGCCTGGTCACAAAATCCACAGGTATACCATAGTTAGCGAGGGAAACGGCAACGTTCGATTCGCCGCCTCCATAGACGACATCAAAGTTATTGGCCTGAGAAAATCGCAAGAATCCTGGAGGTGCTAACCTCAGCATAATTTCCCCAAAGGTTACAACTTTTGTGTTCATTTTAACTGGATTAATGGGTATGTTTATTTCTGTGTAATTTATACACAGAAAAACTCAAACGCAAGAAATATCTGTACTATTTGAACTTGCTATTTTCTTCTGTAGAGGATCGGCCCACCTTTGACTCCCGCCTTCTTTTCATTTGTCGGATGCAGTAGATCCATTTGGAGGATTTTCTTCCGAAAATTGCGTCTATCCAGTTTTTCTTCCAGGATGTTTTCGTATAAGTCTTGTAATTCGGTGAGTGTGAATAAGTCCGGAAGCAACTCCCCAAAAACCAGGTCCTGTCGAAGGTTATCCTGCAACATCCTCAACGAATCTTTGAGTAGCAAGTCATGATCAAACCCCAACGTTGGCACTTCTTTAATATCGTACCATTGGATGTCGGAAATGTAATTCTTGGGGATAACTGGATAGTCCTCCGGTTTCACTAACGCATAAAAGGATACGGAGACCACGCGTTTGATGGGGTGCCTTTTCACTTCGCTATAACATGCGACTTGCTCAAGGGCAATCTTTTTGATTCCAGTGAGGTTATCAAGTACCTCTCCTACTGACTCCGTCAAGGTTTTTCCTTCGTTCATAGCTCCGCCCGGGAGTACCCAGCAATCCTTGAATGGGTCAATTGATCGCTTTACCAGTAAGATCTTGAGCACATTCTCCTGGAATCCAAAAACACAGCATTCCACTGCAATGGTACATTCATAGGATTCAAGGGAAACTGCGGTATCTAAGGGACCAATTTTGCTCATGAACAAATTGCTTTGAACTGGCAAAATATGAAATTTAAGTTGACAACCTTTTTGCTGATAAAAAAAATCTAGTTTAAAACAGATCGATCAAACCATTAACGCTAATAATCATGGAAAAAATAAAAGCACCAAGCATCACAACATTGGTCCAATGCCACTTATGAACCAGTTGTAATGATTTCCGATTCCATAGAAACAAAAGTGCAGCTACTACCAGTGGCAAAGCAAAAACATTAAATACTTGAGTAATGATCTGGCCCTTTATCGGATTGACCCCAAAAATGGGGACGGAAAGCGCTAACAGACTTGCTACTCCTGTCACTATTCGAAATCGCTTGGAGCTCACGTCCAATTGTCCTGAAGTGTAATCGGCGACCATCAGTGGAACAATCATCAAACATGGAAAAATGGACGACAACCCTGCACTTAGCGTACCTGCAAAAAAAATCGAGACTGCAAATTTGCCAGCGGATGGTTCCAATGTCTTGGACATATCCAGCACGTGAGTGATTTCTATAGAAGAACCGTATAGACTTCCACTAGCCACTGCCATGATTGATCCGCTAATGATAAAAATGAGGATTGCAGCAAGAATAGCATCATTTCGCTGCCTCTTTACATCAGCAATTGACCATCGTTTTCCTTGGATGAATAGCGGTCTTGACAAAAATGTTGCGGCTGCCATCGTCGTCCCCACAAAAGCAGCAATCAGAATTCCAGCACCCTCCACATGAGGGATTTTTGGAACCAAACCTAACAGGATATCCGCAGGAACAGGAAGTACAAAGAATAGCGTGAAGACAAAACTGAACCCCATCATTGAAACAAACAAGGCAAGTATCTTTTCGAACAATGAATAGCTTCCATTCAAAAGCAAGGCGTAGAACACACCAACAATAGCGACGGCAATTCCGATAACCGCGTAATACTGAAACTTCTCAATTGAAGGGAAGTTAATTTGAATGATCTCAAAAATTACATTCGAAGTAATCCCCAGAATCCCAATTAGCGAGTTCCATTGGCCCACTCCTACGGTAATGATGATAGCTATAGAAATAATTTTACCAAAGCTTGACCATTGTTTTATGGCATACAAAATGGTCTCCCGAGAGTGAAGGTAGTAGTGTCCCGAAACATAAATTAAAACACCAGAAAAAATACAACTGAAAAACAAGACCCATAACAGATCCATCCCAAACGCACTTCCTGCCACAATCATCGACGTCACACTTCCGGTCCCAATAGTATATCCGATGGCAAAAATGCCCGGCCCAAAGGCCAGGATGAACCGTAGGAACTTTCTCATTCAGTCCCAATCACTAACTTCATCTTGCTCACCACCTCACCGGAGACAGTATCCATTAAAATTGCCAAGAACATTCCAGAGTTGGAATTATTCAATAGTATTCGATCAGTCACCATTGTCTGGTCAAATACTTTTTTCCCATTCATATCAAATAATTGAAGCCTCAATGGAAATTGGCTTGATGTGCTACCCAGCACCACGATACTGTCTTTAATTGCAGTTAATCTCAGTTCATAGTCAGAGGGGGTGCCAAGTGGATCTTCGATTGGATCGCTCGTCCAGTCAAAACCAACATCGTCCCCAGTTAGCGGAACATAGGTTACCACTCCTGAAGCTACTTCATCACTCCCGATATCAGGTTGAGCATCCCTTCCCTGGCCTTCAATGTCACTAGCTACGAAAGAAAAAGCTGTCTCGGCATTATCAATCAGTGGGCTTGTCTCTTCGGGTCTCCAAAAACCTTCCGATACCTCCAACTCAGGATCTTCGTTAACAATTCCATCGCTGGTAATACCAACAGTTCCGTTAATGTAATTGGATGAATAGGTGAAATTGAGTGGTACATCCGTGTAAGTAATCGCCTTACTACCAGAAGTCTGGTCTATGGCATTGTTGGCAATTATACAATCTATCGGAGGTAAACTAAGTTCATCCGACTTACCCTCACCTATTGCAATCGGCTCTTTGCAATTGACAAACGTATTGTGTACCACTTGCGCATCTTTGACCTGAAAATAGCGATTTAATGGAGAATCGGGAACTCCATTTGTAATACTTAATGCGGCTCTGAATCCATCCCCTTGTAGACCCTCGAAGTAATTGTTAAACACTTTGTGCCGCTCTCCTATGATTCGCACACCCCCGGAACGCTTGTTACTCCCAAAAAAGAAATTACCATAAACTTCACAGTCATTTCCATGTCGCAACGTCAGAGTACCTTCACTATCCCTGAAAGTATTGTTTCGATAGATGTTGAACCCGGATTTGTTAGATATAATCTCTATCTCTCCATCGCAAGCTTCAAAAACATTATGCTCCACAATGGTCCGGGATTCCGTCATACTATTCGTACTGGTCCCAATTCGAATTGTTTCTGCACCATTCCTTCCTAGCTCCGGGATATTAGCAAAATAGTTATGATCAATGCGATGGAAATTAGCTGTACCTGATAGCCATACCACCAACAGTGCACCTTCATGGTTTTTTCCTTCAAAATTGCAGTGGTCGACACGGTTATGCTCTCCATACAAAGAGATCCACTTATATTCTGTGGCGTCTGTCGCAGGATTGTAATTCAGGATCCGACAATTGGTAAGTCTTGAGTGATTAGCCACCTGACTAGAACTTCTCCGGAAACTCACGACGGCATCACCGCTTGTAGCACCTCCATTGAAATCCAAATCTCTGACGATCAAGTAATCGCCGGCAATTTCCACAGTTGAGTTCCCCGTCAACATGACCCCCCCAGGCGATTCCGCCCTCAAAGTAATGGAGTCTCCCTCCAACCCACTAGTGGTTAACTCAAGGCTAACATTCTCCCAAACTCCATCTTTCAAGACGATTTCTCCTCCTGGTGATACACTATTAACTGCGTCATCAAATTCAGAAACAGTGGAGACCAAAAGTGTCTGCGACCTGCCGAAATAGCAAATAAATACTGTACTGACCATTAGAATTGTTCGCATATCCAATTTAATTACTTGCTCTTCAAAAATTTTACTCGTTCTTCCCCTTGACGATCTCCTCTGAGAATGAGAATGTACAAACCCTTGCTCAGTGAAGAAACATCCACATATTCATCCAATTTCTTTTGTTTTACCAACCTACCCCCCAGGGTGTAAATTTCCGCCAAGCTATATCTGGACAAAGTCTGGACATCAAAATGGAGTGCGTCCTCAATTACCGTAGGAATAGAAACAGTTTGTTCATTTGCTACAGACAATGGGTTGGTGTTGACTTCTTCAATGGTAAAATCAGCATACAGCACCGATTCATCTTTTAGGTTTTGACTATCGTTAAGACTTCTGTATATGCCCCATTTCGGGCGGATAAAGGAGGCATTTGTTTTCCACATGCGAATCGCATCCGAGGAATAGCTAAAAAGACTTTCACCATTATCAATTGCTGTAATGTTTACCTCGTACTGACCGTCCAAGTCATCACCGTAGACGACCTCTTCCACCACTTCAACCCAACGGCCTCTAAATTCACTCAACGGAAACTTAACGAGTGTTACCTGCGTAAGGGACTCGGCATAGCGCAATTCCAGATTATCGGGTGATCCCTTTCTTGCAGTGAGTGTGATCAAAGGCATTGCGTCTTCACTTCCTCCTACTGCTTTTAGCTGATGCAGATGTGTAAATGCACTGGATGGCTGAAAGTCTTCTTCCAGTTGGAACTTCCATGTATAGATCACACGCTCTTCCAGCACGCCGAGTAGGTGATCAGGTGAGTTTCCGTAAGTTTTTATCTCATTCCTTTGACGATCAAAGTTGATGCAGCGATCGTCATCTTCATCGACATGCAAAACAAAATTGAATACGAACTTATCCAGTTCGTCATCAAACTGCTCTGTAATGTGTCTACCAAAATCCTCATGCGAACAGTCCGGAGTTTCAATCACATCTCCATCCGGTGCTAAAACAGAATTGATCAACTCGTACGTTTGGCCTTCTCCATCGGCACTGAGAATGGTCTGTAGTTTTGCTTGATGTGAGATCATGCAAGTGACAAAAAAAACAAAGAAGGATTTCTTCATCATTTTCCCTTCCTACGAAAATGCGAGTCCACCATTGATATCCACATTATTGCCTGTCATATATGAAGATTCCGGCCCTGCAAGGTAGGCCACCAAATCAGCTACCTCCTCAGCCTCACCCTCCCTGCGCAGGGCAGTAGAGTTTGCTACGTTCTTTCGAACCTCACTTTTTGTAAAGTCATCGTGAAACTTCGTCGCAATCATCCCGGGGCACACCGAATTCAATCGTATTCCTTGCGGTCCTAGCTCTTTTGCCCAATTTCGTGAGAGGGTCATTACAGCTCCTTTTGAAGCCGCATAGATCGCTGATCCACCACCCCCGCCGTCTCGTGCAGCCTGGGAAGCAATGTTGACAATGGCTGCACCTCGGTTCATCATCGATTTAAAGGATTTAGTTACAAGCACGGTTCCTTTTACATTGACATCCATGACCAAATTGTAGTAGTCTTCGTCAATTTCTTCAATGGTCCTCCTGGCAAATAGTCCACCAGCATTATTGACCAATATATCAATCCTATCACCGAAGATCGCTTTAGTCTTCGCAACCATGGCGTCAATGTCTTCCTGTTTTCGTACGTCAGCATACACTGCTATCGCCTCTCCACCCGCGTTGGAGATCATTGTCAACGTCTCTTCGCAAGCCTTCTCACTCCCAAAGTAATTGACTACAACTTTTGCTCCCTCCTTCGCAAGCTTGATAGAAATAGCCCGGCCGATGTCTCTCGCACCTCCGGTAACTACAGCAACTTTTCCTTTTAATTTCATCTTATCAGATCGTGTCCTACTAAATCCCTAAAGCCTGGCCTCCGCCCACTTGAATGGTCTCTGCCGTAATGAATGATGCATCTTTGTTCGCGAGAAAAGAAACGACAGACGCCACTTCTTCTGGTTCCCCCAACCTTCCCAACATAATGTTGTTTTTCCACGAAGCAAAAACTTCAGGTTTGGTTGATTTGATTTGCGCATGAAAGGGAGTGTCAATAGTTCCAGGGGATACCGCGTTGACCCGAATTCCGTACTCAGCAAGGTCTTTTGCTAACGCTCTGGTTATCGCATGAACCCCTGCTTTTGAGGTTCCATAGATTCCGGCGCCAGGTCCACCTGCATTCCATCCTGCATTGGACGTATAGTTGATGATTGCTGGATGCTCCCCTTTCTTAAGATATGGAATTGCTGCCCTGGAAGTAAAGAAGACTGAATCAAGGTTTAGCGCCATCACAAACCGGTAGAATTCAGTAGTCATTTCTTCAAATCTTGATCTTCCACCGAGACCGCCAGCATTATTGACGAGCACATCAATTCTTCCATACTTATCGCCTATTGCTTTGATGTTTGCATCAACATCTTCCTCTTTGGTGACATCGAAACCACAGTATTCTGCGGTGATGCCCTCGCCAGCGAGCTCTGCCACTCTTTTAGCTCCTGCTTCGTCTTCGATGCCATTTAGTACGACGAGATATCCATCTTTCCCCAGTCGCTTGGCTACTTCAAAACCAATACCTCCGGTGGCTCCAGTTACTATTGCAACTCTATTTTTATTTCCATTTTCCATATTTCTTGTTCTTTAGTGATTAGATTTTGTATTCATTTATTAGCCGATTGGCTTAATTTCTTTAGCAAAAAATTGGATCGACAAGTATCCCAGTGGGACAAATAAGGCGATCATGATAAAAATTGGGGTGTAAGAGTAGTTGTCAGTGATCACCGGAACCAAGAAGTTCATAATGATCACAGAAAAGATTCCCACTGTACCTCCAAGGCCTGCGAGTGAGCCCACGGACTTCCCGCTAAATAGGTCGCTGGAAATGGTCTGAATATTTGAGATAACAAATTGAAAACCAAAGAGAACGACCGATACAATTGCTACAAAACGTAGTGGCGTATCTCCGACAAGGATCGTAGCTACAAGGCCTAAAAACATAATTATACATCCTACCAGGACAGTTCGCTTTCGCGCAGTGTCTACACTTGCACCATTGATCATCAATTTCCCCGAAAAGTATCCGCCACTCAGGCTGCCAATCGCTGCGCCGACATAAGGCACCCACGTGAAGAATCCGATCTCCTTCACGTTGAAACCATAGACATCTGCCAGGTAGATTGGCATCCACCCAACAAATAGCCACCAGATCGGTTCTACAAAAAATCTTGAAACCAAAACAGCCCAGGATTCCTTGTGTGATAGAATCTTTGACATACTTAGTCCTGGCCTGTCATCCTCTGTAGCCTTTTGTTCCATCCCGGCCTTGATGTAGTTTCTTTCCTCTTCTGTTATCCATGAATGTTTTTCAGGAAGTGCCTTATTGAATATCAACCACGGGATCACCCAAAGAATACCAAGTAGCCCAAGTAGTACAAAAGTCATTTCCCATCCAATTGCTACCCACACTACTGCGATCAGGGGTGGCGCCACAATGGAACCCATGGCAGCTCCCGAATTGAAAATTCCCTGTGCGATTGCACGCTCTTTGGTCGGAAACCATTCCGCATTACTTTTTACCGCACCGGGCCAGTTTCCAGCTTCTCCCAAACCTAGCAGAACTCGAAAAATACTAAAAGAAGTTACTCCACGCGCCAATGCATGCAAAGCAGTAGCGATACCCCAAAGGGTAATCGAAACTACAAAACCAGCACGAGTACCTATTTTATCGAACATCTTTCCTGAAACAGATTGGCCTATTGCATACGCAACTAAGAAGACATTTAATATCAATGCATATTGGGTTTTATCCATACCCAAATCCTCAGATATGTCAGGCCACATAATTGCAAGCGCAGATCGATCAATGTAATTGATGATGGTCGCCAAGCAGACCAGGCCTATTATCCACCATCGAAGTCCTTTGATTTTCATAGTAGTTATCTTAATTGCTATTCGTCTTTATCTCCGAAATATGATACTCCTGAACCATCAAGAAAATCTTCCCGAACCGGACTAAAAGTATCAATCAGCATACCAGGCTCAAGGCACACTGCACTATGCAGTAGATTCGGTTCGATGTATACCCCATCACCTGCACTTACCGTCTGTTTTTCTCCGTCAATTTCAAACTCAAACTTTCCTGAAGCACAATACGTAGCCTGGGTATGAAAATGACTATGAGGAGAACCGATCGCACCTTCCTCAAACTTCACAAGGACCATCATAATTTGATTATCATATCCAAGCATCTTTCTGGAGACACCCCCTCCCAGCTCTTCCCATTCGAGGTGATCGGTTAGAATGTACTTTTTGCTTTTGTTCATGGCTATTTTAATATCTTTTTAAATTCGTATACCCCTGTCCAACCTAGTGTTCCTACATCAGTGGTCAGCGAATGTTCAGTGTCAGATGCAACTTCCTTTAAGGATATCCCAAACTGGTAGATCTCCCCGCTCAGCAGTTCAAACTGGACAACCACATATTCATCATCGAAATGGAGCACTTTGAAACTGGAAATTGAGGAAAATGAATTAACCGGAATCTCATCACTGTAGCTGTATGCTCCGTGCAGCTCAATCAGACTGGCAAATAGTGTATTACTCCCAGTTCTTCTTAGAATAATTCCAGGGTCTCGTCTGAGGTTAAAATTAGGATCATTAGCCCCGATGCGAGTAAAGATCAACTCGTCCCCAGAAATCGGGATGGAGGTCAATGAGTAAAAGTTTTTCTGATTGAACCAGGTCATCTTAAGTTGGCTGCCCTGAATTTGAGCTTGACCTTCCCTCCAAAGATGCTGGTAGCCATCATTATTGCCCATCGGAACCAGCTCTATATTGGTGGTTATCTCTTGATTCGTAGACATTAGCTCCCCCACATAGTACAGCGGTAGATCATAGCGCGTACCGTCTGGGGCCTCTGTCGTAAAGAGGTCAACAATCAACGGCCTTTCCAATTCATCAATGGAAAGCACTGCCATGGTTCGCTGCATAGCAACTCCCTCATACGCATTAAATTCTTTAGCACTGACGATCTCAATTTGATCACTTGAGGAAAAGTAATAGGGTGTACCAGAAGATCTTTCAGCTGCCTCAACATTCCCGTCAAAATGAGAGTCCTTATCGACTACCAAGGTGTTGTGGGCTACCGTCTGTTTTGCCCAACTGCTGTTTTCCTTAAGATATCCTCCACCATCTTTATGCTCAATATTTACCCACCTAGCTGAACCATAGTCTTGAACAACTTCTTCTGATCCATCATATAAGAGAAAGCCTAGCCGATCAAAATGCCCATGTCCCATGCCATGTTTAGCATATTTCATCATCAGGGTCACATCTTGACTGCGTAAAACACCTATAGCTCCTTCATTGCCATCGGCACCGTCTGATAGTTCAATACTCTTAAACTCGAACGGAACAATCTCCCCTTTCTGAATGCCCTTTGCAGCGGACAAGCCTGCATCATTGAGAGGTACCCTGCCTTGCTTCTTAATTAGGGACAACAACTGCAGGTCCTGACCTCCAAAATGATATGCCATACTGATAGCATTGACCAACTCTCTAGAGTTGAGCGACATGCCTTTTTGGGCATCATTGATTGGAAAAAAGGCTCCTGCGCTGTTGGTTTGATTGATGAGTGCATAAACAGCCTTAATCAGTAACCCTTCCCGATAGTCCATGATTTTCAGATCAGGCTTTTTATTGGCTAAGCCTTGCGCAAAAATTAAAAAAGGATACATCGCATATCGCTGGTAGTAGGGACCTTCTGTGTAGTATCCGTCAGGTGAAAAAGCGTGATTTATCTGTGCAAGAAAACCCGCCGACTGCTGGCCCTCTAGCTGTATTGCTCCTCCATCATTGTCTTTGACGTAGTCTCCTGGCACCTGTACGTCTAACCCATACAAGGCCCAATCAACCAATTCTTCATCTCCCATTACCAGTCCGATCATACCAACCGCAGCGTTGCCCCAGGTGCTATGGTTGTGGATCCGGTTAAAGAACTGAGGATTTTCAATTGAAATGTACTCAGCATACGGCCGGAAGAGCTCCTGATTTAGTTTCTTGACGGTCTTCCTGTCCAGCCAACTGTAAATACAATCATATGCCTGACTGCTATAAACCAGCCAGTTGGCATCATTCAGGCATTGCCAGAAGAACTTTCCCCGGGCATATGAACGTGTGGCGGGATGCTTACCCAATGTAGGATAGATTTCTGCATATTGAAGGAGCATATCTCGCACATACATTGCATATTTTTCTTCTCCTGTGATTTGAAAAAGAACTCCTGCCTTTTGCATTGAAAAGAAATTAGCCTTATGTCGCTCATGGGTGTAACCACCTGCAAGGTCCTTGGGAACCGGCACATGAATGCCTTTTTCAATCTCACTATCGACCAGCTCTTTTGCCATCTCCACAGTTTGATCAAAAAGGGGAACAGTCCCGTATTCTGATCGCATGGATGCTACTCCTTCCGCAGTGAGAATTAGATTAGGGTGCTCCTGTGCCCAAAGAATTGAACCCAGCAATAGAGGGAATATGGTCGTTCGAATTTTCATTTACTTCACGACAATATTTTGCGAGTCAAAGGGCTGATCATTGGTTCGTAGTCCATCGGAATCCGTGAACGTAATATCAGATAGTCTGGTAATAGGTTCACCATTAGTCATGTACAAGTCAATTCCTTTGCTATCGTTGATCATTACATCCTCTATTAGTAGTTTTTGTACGCCATGAAATCGGAAGGCAGCATCCACCTTATTCCGTTTGCCTTTGCCGGCTTCATTGATCTTCACATTTCTAATTGTGATGATCGGACCAAACGTACTTTCATCCGTTCCCCCTCGGTACACATTTGCTATCTCATGTTTTACCTCGCTGAAGGACGAATTGATGATTTTGACGTTTTCCACATTGTAGATTCCCAGATCTTCAACCTCCATATCCAGCGTCATGATTGCCCCTGTTACATTATGAACATTGCAGTTAATAATGTTAATTGAATCGGCGAAGGTGTGCTTATAAGACTTCAGAAAATCAAACGAATGGTTTTTATCCAAATCAAGGATATCGCAGTTCTCAAGGTGCACTGCGTAGTTTTTAGTCATGGAATACTTGCTCGTACTGATCACATTATTTCCTGCCTGATCTGGCGATTCTGCCCCGTCAAAAAGCACATTTTTGGCATACAAGGCACCTCCGTTCTCAATTTTGAAAAAGCTCTGCTTTTCAGAAAGTATTTTAGCCTTCTTACCGTGAGGAGTCACAATGGATATGGGGTGAAAAATCAGTGCATATTTTGTCATTAAATACTCACCGTCATTTTCGAGTTCAAGAATATCTCCTGATTTGCTTTGAGTGATCGCATCAATCAACGTATTGACACCAGCAGCGACTTTTATAGTCTTACCTGTATTAAAGGTTCGTAGATTTTCTCCCTTAGGATAATAGCTTGCACCGACTTCTTCTTTTGAAACCGGAAGTTTGACCTCTCCAAATTCGATTCGATCAATCAGTTCTTGCGAGGGTACAAGCAAGCCTCCATCATTTTCTGAAAGTGCTAATGCCACTTGCTCGAACCCATTGTCCAAAGGGACGGTTACTCCTTCATTCATAACATTACCTTCGAAGGAAATGCCAGAAACGTCATCGTAAATGGTAAATGGCTCCAGGTTAGTATTTCCCAGAATAAGGTTATTTCTAAATGTTGAGCCTTGTGGGATGGCCGATCGCTCCGCATCACTTCCAGCACATAGTTGGATGAAATCGCTATTGATCACCATGTTATTATCCATATAGGAGTCAATCACCTGATTGTAGCGATTAATTGGTGAGTTGGGCACACCGTTCATAATAACCAACGCCCCTCTAAATCGATGTCCGGTTAGGCCTGCCATATAGTTTTTTCTTACTGTTTGGTATTCATTGATTATTCGAATACCCCCAGTATTGGCCTTTCTATTTCCGAGAAAGTAATTGTTTTCAACCAGGGTGTGATGTCCATGCCGCATGGTCAACGTGCCCTGACATTCAAAAAATACATTGTCCCTGAATACATCTCCACAGGCTTTATTGGATATAATTTCATGTTCCCCATTTACCCGGTCAAAGTAGTTTCTTCTTACCAGGGTATTGGAGTACATTCGTGAATAGTGGCTGGTACCGATCCGTAGCGTCTCACCTCCATTGGACCCCAGAATTTCACGAGGTCCGAAGTAGTTGTTCTCAATAATGTGATTGTTTTCCCTGCTATCCTCTGTATTCATCTTCACCGCAAGCGTGACACCTCGATTACCCTTGCCAACCAGGGTATTAAAGTCAAAAACATTGTCCTTTCCATAGATGGCTACCCAGGTATCTCCGTCAAAACGCTCCGGATTAGTGAAGTTGTCAATGACACAATTGGTTACTCGTGAGTTGTTTGCTAAGGCATCTTTCCCCGTTCGAAAAGAAATGACCTCACTGGTTGGTGTATACCCGTCCTTAAAAACCAACCCCGAAACTTCCAGGTATTCACCGGAGAATGCCAGATTGGACTGCCCGGAAATGATCACTTGACCAGGTGTCTCAGCGGTAAGTTTGATCGGGCTGACTTCAGTCCCGATCCCTTTTAATCTTAACTCTACATCGCTCCACACTCCATTGGCCAAGACGATTGTATTACCTGGCTGAATTTGAGCCACAGCATCATTAAATTCTTCGATTGAGGAAACCATTGTTCCCTGCGATGCGGTCTCACAAGAACCGAAAGCTGCTGCGATCAGAAGTAAAAGGAAGAGTCGTTGTGCCTTATGCATTTTCGAATTGGGCATGGATAAAAGTAGAAGTGGTAAAAAAACTACCCGAAGAAATCTTCGGGTAGTAATCAAATTGAATCATCTATGAACGTTACTACTCGGTTTCTGTAATAGATACGTTATCAAGGAACACTTCATTGCTGCTATCCACCGCATTCAGCGCCCTTACATAAATCACCACTTTATTGGTAGAAGGAGTGAATGTAAAAGAGCTGGTGGTAAACGTATTGGTTGTTGCATCACCTTTTGATGAGTTGAAATCATTGGTGATATCAAAATATGCATCAATGGCAGCATCCGACTTGGAGGCATCAATTCCTACCTCAGTTGTGATCTCCGTATTGAGAATGAACACTTCGGTATTGATTCCCATTGCTTCGGATCGTGTATCAATAGAGAAGGTATAATCTACTCCGGTTTGTACTTCGACAACCTGATAAAGACGTCGTGAACTATTGCTAAACTTGGCTCCTCTTGTTTTTACTCCATTTTGGAAGCTTCCGTCAGAGGTAGTTGCCGGTTGCTCGTTAGTGCCGTACGTCGCATCAATGTAAGCATTGAGATCCGTGTTGTTCCACAATGCACGATAAGGGCTGTCAATCGTATTACCGTTATTATCTTCTACTGTGCTGTTTGGTGTCATATCCCAGGCATCAGCATTGTCACCGGTGTTTGCAGTAAATTCATCAAATGAGCCGTTAAGCACTTGTACTACAAAGCCCTGTGCCACAGTAAACTGTTCTTCTACCACATCTTCCAATCCCGTAACACTCGTAGCAGTTAAGGTCACAGTGTAGATGCCATCCACATCGTATGTATGCGAAGGATTCATGCCCGTAAACTGGAATCCATCGCCAAATTCCCATAATAGCGAAACTGCGTCTACTGAGGCATCTGTGAAATGATACGTCTTATAATCATCTGCGTCTACTTCGTATGTAAAGGCTGCAGTGACAGGTGCCTGAATGTCGACCATCGTACTGAATTCAGCACTTGTAAAAGAATTTGTGGAAGTCAACGTCACGGTATAAATGTTTGCTTCAGCATACGTGTGAGTCGGAGACTCTTCCGTGGACGTATTCCCATCACCAAAATCCCACAAGTAGGAATCTGCATTGATGGAACCATTAGTAAAGCTGTACTCCAGAAAGTTCGTCTCACTTTGCTCCGCAGAAAAAGAAGCTGATGGTGGCACAGCACCCTCTTGGCCGATGTCAATCGAGAAGTCATCAATACGTGACTCTACCGATCCTTCATTGAAGAAGTAAATAGCCACCTGGCTACTCGTGCCTGAATTGAAGGATACTTTAGCTGCAACGTACGTTGATGGATCTGTTTGGTCATTTACCGTTACTGAACCAATCGTTTTCTCCAGCGCTTCCTCATGGGTTGTTACTGGGCCACTCAGGACAGAAATGGTAATAAAACCCACCTTGTCGTTGTTCATCGTATACCAAAAGTTCAGGTCATAATTCGTGTCTTCTGCTACGGTCACCAACTGATACCCAATTCGCTGATCTGTCGCACTACCTGTCAGTTTTGCCGCCTGATCACCTGTCCGTACCGGGCTAGAGGTGATCTGGATCACACCTCCAAGGTCAGAGTTTCTCCAACAATCTCTCCCATCTAATCCACTACCACAAGCATCAGCTCCAGCACTATTGTCCTCGAAACTTGACTCAGAGATCACAGGCTGAAAAGGCCCTTCCACCACGTCAATATCCTCCATGTAGGTACTGGTAACACCCAGATTATCACTGGAAATTAACGTAACTGTATAAGTGCCAAAATCAGCGTAAGTATTAGAAGGTTCTTTCTCAGTGGACGTATTGCCATCTCCAAAATCCCAGGAATACGTAGTTGCACTGGAAGACAAATTGGAGAAATTAATGGTCAACTGGTTATCGGATGCTGCAGAAAAAGAAAAGCCTGCAGTCGGTGGAGTCTCATCAGCAATGGACCCTGCCTCTGGAATAGACTCTTCGCAAGCCACAATCCCTAGCGAGCTCACTACAACAGCCAACGCCAGCAAGAGCACGGAGGTGATCTTATGATTATGCATTGTATTTTTCATTTTAGTAATGTTTTAATGATTAGTAGCCAGGATTCTGACTCATTCTTCCTTTGCTGAGACCTATTTCGCTTTCAGGTATTGGCAAAAGCAAGTCCGTTGCTGAGAACGTATAGCCATTATCAGAAGCAAAGTCACCCAATACACTTTCCGCCACACCAAGCCGCATAAGATCAAATAATCGATGATTTTCAAAAGCAAGCTCAGCTCTTCGTTCGTCCAAAAGATCTTGCAGTGAGATATTAGTCACTGGATCTGTTAGCCCAGCTCGATCACGTACGGCCTGAAAAGAGGCGACCGCCGCCGCATCGCCAGTGGAAGTACCGCCGGCCATGATAGATTCTACGTGTAGTAGGAGCACATCCGCATACCGAAGCACGATCCAGTCGTTGCCGGCAAGTGTAGGATCATTTGACGTAGCCGCAATTCCAAGGTTGTCGTCGCCGTCAGGCAAGTATTTTACCACCTGGTGCTGAGTCGGCTGCTCAATGTCAATTCGATAGGAATAAGAGGTTCGGTCACCGCCGTTCTCATCCAAAAACGCTTTGGCTTCATCCGTCAGATAATTAATCCCGCTCGTTCTACCAACGGCATTCAGCCATTCCGCAGAAAAGTTTTGACTGTCCTCTGCATTGTCTGGTACAAATCCGATCGCAAAAATAACCTCGTCGTTTCCTTCATTGTAGAAGACATCCTGGAAGTTAGCCTCAAGTGCGTAGCCACTTGACATCACTGATTCCAGCAAGGCTCTTGCCTCTGCATAAAGGCCCTGATTTAGATATACCTTGGCCAGTAGGGTCTCTGCAGCAGCCTTCGAAGCGCGATTTTTGTAACTATTGTCAAGCGTAGCTACTGCCGTCTGTAAATCACTTACAATAAGACTGTACACTTCCGACGTTGCCACTCGTGTAAATGCCACATCTTCCTCGCTTGGTGAGATTACTCGGTCCACCAAAGGAATGTCTCCGTAAAGTCGAACCAAATTAAAGTAGGCATATGCCCGCACAAACTTGGCTTCTCCTTCAAATGCAGGAGCATTGGCCGCTGAAGCTACACCAAGGTTGGCTAACACCACATTTGCACGGAAGATCACATTGTAGAAACTTCTGTAATAATCAGCTACAACTCCATTCGTTGCAGCCACATCGAAACGTTCGAACTGAGCCTGCTCTCCTTCGCTGGCTTTCGTTCGGGTATTATCACTTCGCATTTCAGTCAGTTGGAACTCTACCTGAATGCCATGATTTTCATTTGCATTGGTGGAGTTGATCCCCTGAATTCCGTCGTACATATCAATGATCGCGGTAGTCAATTCATCTTCACTTGCGAAGAAGGAATCGCCACTAACAAAGGATATTGGATCCGGCTCCAGAAATTCATCGCTGCAGCCAAAAAAGGTAGCGCTTATTAAAGCCGTTACTATTAATATATTCTTTTTCATTTCCTTATCTTTTTGATGATTAGAAATCGAGGTTTACTCCGATCACATACTTTCTTGCAATGGGGCTTCCACCTCTCTGATAACCATGATTGATCGCAGAGGTACGCTCGATGGCTTCTGGGTTGAAACCGGTATAGTCTGCTGCTTTCAAGTACATTAGGTTCTGACCACTCAGATAAATTCTAGCTCGCTTAATTGGTGTCGATCCAAGGATGGCCGTCGGAACACTGTATCCAATGTTTACATTTCTCAGAGAGATGTATGAAGCATCCTGAATGATGTCGCTAGTAAATATTTTCTCCCGAATAAATTCCTGATCTGGAGTAATTGCTGGATCATAATCCTGAGAGCTATTAAAATGGTTGAACAAATACTGATCGCCCATGTTTCTGACCTCTGCTCCGTGACTTCCCTGGAACATAAAGCTCACATCGAAGTTTTTAAACGTTACCTCATTGGTGACACTCCAAACCAAATCTGGATAAGGGCTTCCCAGGATGGTCTTATCATCGGCATCAATAACCCCGTCACCATTCAAATCCTTAACATAGACATCTTGTGCCTCTCCTCCGATCGGGTGAAATGCATCATTGAGGTACTCCAATGGAATGTCTTTATCTACCACATATCCGTAGAATGAGGAAATAGGGTTTCCAACCTGGTTAATCCATTCTGCTGCACGCTTACTATCCACATTGGTAATCTGCCCATCCGCATCAGCGAAATCTGTCAACGTGTTCTTATTACGAGATGCAATGAAGGTTGTGGACCACATCAGGTTCTGAGTTCTCAGATTGTTTGTTCTTAGCTCAACCTCAACCCCTTCGTTGGTAACTTCTCCAATATTAACCAGGGCGTTTCCAAACCCAGTAGTCGTTGAAACAGGGTTATTCAGCAGCAAGTCATCACTGGTACGTTTGTAATAGTCGATTGAGCCCGAAATCACGTTTCCAAACAATCCAAAATCAACGGCCGGGTTAAACTCGACCGAACGCTCCCATCCTAAATCCGGATTTGCGATGTTATTTGCGTTGAAACTGGTAGTCACTGAATTCAGATCACCCACTGCTGTATTCGCAGTATAGATGGCAGAATAAGCATACCAATCTGTAAGCAAATTGCCTGTGCGGATGTCGTCGTTTCCTGTGATTCCATAACTCACTCTAAGTTTCAGATTATTCAAGATGTTGTTGCCCTGAAGGAAGCTTTCTTCAGAAACTCTCCAACCAATTGATGCAGCCGGGAAGGTTCCAAATTTGTTGTTCGGGCCAAATACCGAACTACCGTCTCTTCTTACACTGATTGAGGCGAGGTACTTATCAGCAAAAGCGTAGTTAACTCGCCCGAAGTAAGATTCCAGTCTTTTTTCTCGCTCAAACGAACTTCCAGCACTAATTAAAGAAGCACCATTAATGGTTTCAATGTAGTCAAACTCAAAGCCAGTTCCGGTGATGCTTGATCTTCGCTCTTTCAACCGCTCAGACGTAAATCCTACAGTCGCAATAATTTCATGGTCACCGAAGCTTTTGTCATAAGTCAGGTAAGCTTCAGTAACTACTCTGGATGAGTTGATATTATTGTAGTCAGACTGGGTGTTTGCTGCTCCGTTTCTATGAGCCAGCACACCCTGCCACCTCTTTTGCTGCGTATCTTGAATGTTACCGGACAAGGCGGTCGTTAATTGAAGATCATCAGTAATCTCAAATTTTGCATAAGCTCGACCAAAGACCTTGAATTTGAAGTCTCTTCTATCACGCTCCAATACTTTGGCCGCAGGATTGGTATTCGATGTATTACTGATGTCAGTACCCCCTGAGGCGATCGGTTCGCCCGCTACCAGGTCATAATCATCAAACATCCGCTGTAAGGCATAATCACCAATCTCTGCATCTGCATAGACTGCGCCGTCTCTAAGTCTGTTGACAAATGGTAAAGTGGTTTCATCAAGCAAAACCGGCAACCAAGGTGTTTGACGTAAGATATCATGTGTCGACCCGTCAAATCTTCGGCGTTCAACAAAAGAAGGGTTAACACTGATGCCGAAGGAGACACGGTCGTTAACCTCCGTATCAACCTTTGCCTTCAAATTGTACTTTTTGAAGTCATCCGTTATCATCACACCTTCGTCATGCAGATAGGTAAGGGAGGTACTGAACTTGGTTTTTTGATTACCTCCACGGGCACTTAAGGAGTGGCTTTGGATCCCTCCCCCATCAAAAATTTCATCTTGCCACACTGTTTCTTCCCCACGGGCCTGGATGAGTAGTTGCTTATATTGTGAACGCTCAGAAAGCTCACCATTGAACGCTGCTTCTCGTGCAAAGCTCTCAGCAGCAGAAAAATCCCAATCAGGATTTTTGATTGCGTCTTGTATCCCCACAAATGCATTGTAGGAGAATCGGGTAGGACCTTCTTGTCCCTGCTTCGTGGTGATCATGATGACTCCGTTTGCTCCTCGAGATCCAAAAATGGCAGCTGAAGCAGCGTCTTTTAAGATTTCGAAAGACTCGACATCGTTCATGTCAATGGAACCAAAAAAGTCTGCATCCACGACAGTACCGTCGATTACAAGTAGTGGGCCAGCACCACCGGTAATGGATCCTGTACCTCTAATTCGAATTTGAGGATCGCTACCTACGCCCTGATCGTTGCCATCACCTCCAGTTGCCTGGATATTCACACCAGAAACCTGGCCAATTAGAGCATCATCAGCTCTTGCCAGGGGGATTTGATCCAGTTTTTTGTTTTCTACCTTAGAAATAGCCCCGGTCAAATGTGATTTTTTCTGGGTACCATATCCGATCACGACCACTTCGTCTAATTCTTCCAGGTCCTCTGCAAGGTCTACGTCAATGGTGCTGCGACCTCCCACCGGTACTTCCTGTGTTTCAAAACCGATGTAGGTAAATATCAAAACAGCATCGGAAGGAACTGAAAGCGTGTAAGAGCCGTCGACGTTTGTTATTGCTCCATTGGTCGTGCCTTTTTCCAGCACTGTCACTCCAGGTAATCCCTGTCCACTGTCATCTGTAACCCTCCCACCGACTGTACTCTGCGCCAGGGTGACGGTCACCATCAATAGAGCAAGCACGAATACAAAGGAGATCTTTGTAAAGCGCTTCAGCTCACCAATTGGTAATAAGTGTTTCATTTTGAATATTGGGTTTTTTAGATAATTAAATAATTGGGTGAGCGGGAAGCGGTTACCGGTTGCTACCTTTTATCTAACTTTGTAACAGTCCGTGAACTCAAATTTTTATTTCGATCGCCAAATTGATTTTAAAAATTGCAGGTTCCGCTCAGTAATGGATTGGCCCTTGGCTAATCCATTCGTGTTTCATAGTAGGTCAATTCTTCATCATTCATTTAAGTTGTAGTTGATCCATTGCCATTAAAGGCATCATGTTTTAAGGTCTGCACATATTCGCTGATGTCACTCAAGTGACTCTTAATTGTTTCTCCAGCCTGGTCCGCATTTTTATCGATAATGTGCCGAAGGAGGGTCTCATGCTGCTCAATAGCTACTCTCGTTCTACCCTCGCAAACATTATGAGTCTTGAAGTACTGCATGATGTCAGGTGTGATGATGAGCATCAACGAATTCAATACCGAATTCTTTCCAGCTTCTGCAATCTTTAGATGAAAGAGCAGATCTTCTTCTACTGCATCTTCGTTGTTCTCGATCTTTTTCCTATGTGCCTCCAATGCATTGTTTATTTCTTTAATATCCTGGTCAGTTCTGTTCATTGCGGCCAGTTGGGCAATGTTCGTTTCCAGAATCACCCTGGTCTCCACCAACGACTTGAAATCGTTGCTCTGCAAACCCAGCATATCAGTAATGAGTCCTTCCAACGCCGGAAGTCCCATGCCGGCAACCACAGTGCCGCTTTGCGGGAGTGTTTTCAATATTCCATAGAACTCCAGCTTTTTTAGCGCATCTCTGAGGTGCGTTCTCCCTACTCCCAATTTGTCACACAGCTTCCGCTCTGAGGGCAAACGATCCCCTGGTTTAAGCTGACCAGAGGTAATCAAATCTCGGATTTGACGGATGATCTTATCCACCGGAGATTCCACCACTATTTGAGAAAAGTTATTCAGTAAATCCATATTGGTATGTAGTCTACTAGTAATTGGTTGACCAATTTATGATATACCAATTAGAAATCAAAAATATTTTGACGGTTTATTGGTAATCTTTCAAAATAGCTTCACTCGAAATGCTCATTTTACAGTATTTATAAAGCACTGGAATTGCACCTGAAGGACTTTAAGGAAATGTGCAAAAATCATAATATTTAAAATCCATTTTTGGTCATTGGTGTGAAACTTCCGTATGCTTACCTATTCGTAAGACTTCCATCATGTTCAAGATAGATACGGTTACCTTGTTTGCTTTTTTTGGCACCTTCCAGGGATTGATCTTTGCCGTAATCTTTTGGCAGAAGAACCGAACGATTTCCAATAAGATCTTTGCTTTACTTCTGCTGGCAACGAGCATCCGCATTGTCAAGAATGTTTTTGTGCACCTCAGAGAGCTCAATCCTGAGCTTTTTTCAAATTATGAGCTTTGGAGCATTTTAATATATATCGGCATTGCGCATCAGCTGGCGATCGGGCCGTTGTTCTATCTTTACTTCCGATCAAAGCTTAATGTCAGGTTTACACTCCGCCCTGTTTTATTCTGGCACTTCCTTCCCTACCTGATGTTTATGCTCATCAGTTTCTTTGTTCGGTGGTCTTTTTGGAAAAATGGTGGCCTATGGGCTTGCTATTTATCTGTGTTGATTTATTACCTCCTTTCACTGAGTCACTTCGTCCGTAATTCACATCAATCAGACGTCGGGTCTCAAAGATGGCTCAGGCGACTACTCCTGATCGGAGGCATTTTGATGATCGGGTACTCTCCGATGTTGTTTCGATACGTGGGCTATGCGGGTGGAGGACTATTGTATACCATTGCATTGCTGACCGTGGGGTATATTATGATTTCTAAAAACGGAACTATTTCCTTCTTTCGCACAAAATATGGAACCTCCTCATTAGGACCGTCTCAAGTCGTAGAAATCAGGGAAAAGCTGAAAACGTTGATGAGAACAGAACACCCATACCTTGATGTGGAGTTGACCTTAAAGAAATTGGCCGAATCGCTGGGAGTCCAACCACACCATCTCTCTCGTGTCATCAACCAGGAGTTCAATTTAAATTTTGCAGATTACGTCAATAGCTTCCGGCTAGAGGAGGCGATCCGTAGATTGGAAAACCCACAATTCGATCATTACAAAATTGCAGCCATTGCCTACGATTGCGGCTTCAACTCGGTACCTACTTTCAATACCCTTTTTAAGAGAGTGCACCAGGTAACTCCCTCCAGCTACCGAAAGCAGGTACGGCAAACTGCCCGAAATAAGTAAAGTCTACTCAACAACCGGCGATCCTTTAGCGAAATCTGCAGCAGTCACATCAATCCCATTGATGACACTTGTATCCCAGTCTTGCGCTATTTTCCAGCGGCCTTCTTCCTTCCGCAATACAATGTGAAACCGGGCATAATGCTCGGTTGGTTCTTTACCGGGGTCCCTATTTACCACTCGATAGTACCCAACTTCGTACCCCATCGATCCTGAATACATTCGGTGCTCAAGCCAATAATCAATCGTTCGCTTGCGGTCCGTCTTATTTTGAGAGGAAGCTTTGATTCCATCAGTATACTCTTTTCCTACCCGTATCCCTCCCCATGTATTAATTCGGACAACGTCATCGGTATGTAACGCGACAAATGCCTTCCAGTCACGTGCTTCCCAGGCGTCTTTAAACGGTTTCCAAAGTTGTCGATTAACCTCTTCTTCAATCTCCGGTTGCCGTTCGTACTTTTGAGCCAGGGACATTGAAGTAAGAAGTATGCAAAGCATAAATGATGTCGTTTTCATAGTTATAATTTAAAGTTACCTGGGACTGAAATTAGGTGTTCTCATCGGCGGATTTTAGAAGAATTATAATATTTATGACCATACTGGTTCAGATGATCTTTTGGCAAGGTGAACCAAATTCAGCTCGACTTCTATGATATTGCATTTATAAAAAGAACGGAGCAGTCCTACTTGTAATCAAGGTATATTAGTGGACCATTAATCAATAAGTCTCAAGATCCTGCATGGTCTTCCAGGTTTTCCTCATCATCTATCTAGTAAGTCTATTGGGGACGATTCCCCCGGCAACCATTAACATTTCTGTGATGCAACTCACGCTAAAACGAAAAGTGAAAAGTGGGTTGTTTCTTGGCTTGGGTGCAGCACTGGTAGATACCATCTACGCCGGACTTGCAGTACAGGTTCAGCGGTTTCTTTCTGAAAGAATTGAGGTGACCAATTACTTCTATTTGTTGGCTGCGGTTGTATTGATTGCTTTAGGCATTGCCTCCCTGGTAAGGAAACCAGCGGTGATGGAAGTCGAATTAAAAGAAGACGAACGCCTTGGTTTTGCAAAAGGTGTGATTCTTGGCATTTTGAATCCACTTGCCATGCCATTCTGGTTGGGAGTTACCAGCTATTTGCAGCTGATTGGCTTGATTAGTTTAAACGATGGCTTGAATTACTGGAGCTACATCATCGCTGTTTTCTTAGGGGAATTTACCTTGCTTGCGATCATCGTGAAAATTGGTAAGCGATTCAAATCCGTATCAGAGAATCGCACCATTGTACATACCATCCCTGGGATTGCTTTCCTGCTTCTTGGCGCAATCAACTTCGGGCAATGGGTGTTGTTCTACATCGATTAGAATCGCAAACTTTCTACCTTTATTGAGCTCAATACTAAACGGACACGTCCGATTCTAAATTGGACACGTCCGTTTTTTACTAGTCATAGTGCAACTTATTGAAGTGAGCTAAATTTTAAGGTAGACGCCAACATTGATCACATTCCTGAATTGCCAGGCGGGACCGACGGAGCCATCGTCCCTTAATACATCCACATCTTCATCGTAGATCAAAGCGATTGAAAATCCCGAACTGATAATTTCATTGACTTTCATTTTTAGCGAAGATCTTAAATTTACATCGATGGCTTCGGGCTTATTGTAATTGGAAAACAGAGTCAATGCAACTTTATAGACAACATTACTCATCAGTTCAGTCGTGTAATTACCACTAAAGCCTGCCCCTCCCTCAAAACGGGTACGCTTGCCAGCACGTACTCCAAAAGCCCCCGCGGTAGAAAGGGAATCATCCAGCACCATCGTCAGCTTCCCTGTGAAAGGCGAAAGTGTCAAAGCATAGTGATCTTGTTTTCGGATGGTGTACCCTAAATTGGTATTCAGATATCCAGGGGCAAGGGGTTGAGAAACCAATCGCCTGATTTCTTCTGCACCACTATCATCAAACTCAAACCCATTCGTGAGTTGTGTCCAAAACTCTGACAGAAAGGTAATGTAGGATCGCTTGGCAATCTGACGTCCATATAAAGACCGTACATTGAGTTGATCGTCTGTCTTTCGGAACGTTCTAAACCCCTCCACCTTGGTAACACCATACACCGCATTCAACGACAGATCGTGAATTCTTCTTTTTTTGGCAACCTGAATGTTATAGTCAAATTCTCCACCCAAAGACAATGCATCCTGTCCACCACCCGCCCAGTTGGAAAGGCCCACATTGGAGAAATTAATATTGAAATAGCCCTTGGTGATTTTAGACTGGGTAGAATCAAAGGTCAGGGTATCCAGTTGAGCGATTATGGGTGCTTGGAGCTGAAAAAAGAGAAGGAACAGAAGTGAAATTTTAAGCGATGGAGTGCAATGGAATAGATTCATTTGAAGACCTGTTGCAGTTTGTTTCCCTACCACTAGATAAACAAAATATTAGAGAAATTTTCAAGATCATGCAAGTAGTTATTTTCAATTAACTGGTGGCAATGTTTCAAAGTGACCCTCATCATACTGTTTCAATAAATCAAATGCCCCGTGTTTAGCTTGCCAACCCAATTTCTGTTTGGCGTAGCTGGAGTCATAGACCCGATCAATGGAATTGGGAAGTAGCCAACCTCTGCGTTCAAATTCATTGGCAAGATCGGGTTCTCGAAATCGAATTTTTTCGACAGCATTAGTATACAGCATACTGCAGTCAGATCTACGAAAAGGAGTAGAACCGGAAATCACATAGGTGTCATAGGGCAGATCATCTTGGATGCTGGCAGCCAAATAGTGAGCTTCTGCTACGTCGCGGTAGTCCACCCCTCGATGCAGCCGATACACGGCCATCACCGGAGCAGGCTCTGGAAAACATCGTGACATTCGAAGTACTCGAACCAGAAGTTGATCTCCCGCGAATTCCTGCAATACATGCTCGGCTTCAAGCTTGGTACGATGGTACACAGTTCTCGGTTTTGGAACTGTTTGCTCATTGATCCATGCTGCCTCATCAATGCCCAAATTTGCATAGCCATACAGTGCAGTGGTACTCGTAAATACAATCTTTGAAACTCCATTAGCTACGGCTGCTTCACAAAGTACTCTGGTAGCCTCCACGTTGATCTCATAAAAGTCCCGATCGGATGAAATCCCAACGTGCGGAGCGTGAAGCGCAGCGCAATGAAAGATCGTATCTGCACCTTCGGTAGCTTTCAGCAAAGTATCTTTGCTCCGAATGTCACCTAGCAGGGTGGTCGCAGAAGACGGGGATACATCAAGGCCCACAACTTCTGACTGTTGCATCAAGATCCAATGTATCGCACGTCCGATACGCCCACTACTGCCTGTAACCACCACCTTTTCCATAAAACAAAGATAGCCTCCCCTAAGAGTAATGAAGGCATTACGATTGTTGAAAAGAATTACGCCGAGGCCGCAACTTCTCCCACATTGGCTGACTCCCATCCAATCATGGCAGCCTTTCGATTACTCCCCCAATGGTATTGCCCGAGTGCTCCTGAAGACTGGATGACCCGATGACAAGGAATAATGTAGGCAATAGGATTCTCTCCCACTGCAGTACCGACCGCTCTAAAAGCTTTAGGCTTTTGAATAAAGTTTGCAACCTGGCCATAGCTGGTCAATTGACCGGCAGGAATCTGGACAAGTGCTTCCCATACCTTCAGTTGAAAACTAGATCCCTTAAGGTGTAGCTTGATCTCATGCGGATGAACTTTATCATGAGAAATCACTGCAATGGCATCTTGATGCATGGCATTTGGTTGTTCTGTTAGAGCTGCCCTGGGATATTGTTCCTTAAGCTCGGCAAGAGCTTCAACTTCACGCTCATAGAAAGCAAGATGGCAAAGACCTCTTCCTGTAGAAGCCACAAGAACCTTTCCAAAGGGAGAGGAAAAGTAACCATAGTCGATCTTCAGACTTTGACCACCGTTCTTGTACTCTGCTGGCGTCATTCCCTCGATGTTGATAAAAAGATCATGCAACCTGCCAGATCCTGACAAACCAGTCCGAAAGGTCACTTCTGACAAAGTCAGCTGTTGCTCCCTTAAAAGTTTTTTGGCATGCTCGGCACTTAGGTACTGGAGAAATTTCTTGGGACTGACCCCTGCCCAGTCCGTAAACATCCGTTGAAAGTGAAAGGGACTGAGGTGCACTTTTTGTGCAATGTCATCCAGATTGGGTTGTTCCTTAAAATGCTCACATAAGTACCCGATCGCCTCCGCGATACGATCAAAGTTGATGTTATTCTGTGCTTCCATGGCTTTTCTTTAGGGTAAAAGTAGGACGATCAATAAAGTACCAACACCCGAAACTTGCGAACTTCATTAGATAGGTCCCATGAACCGATCAAGCGGTCTCTGCACCAATCGAATCGATCAACAACTTAAAAAAATGTTGTTGTTTTTTATGAGCAATCACATAATAATCTCTACTAGGGTAGTTACTGGAAGGCCAAATACGTTGCAACGTTCCTGCTGCAATAAACTGCTCTGCATTTTCCAGTAGAGCAACTCCAAGCCCAACAGTCTGGGTGAGTTCTTGTAACATCAGGTACTCATTTGGTATGACGTAGTTGGTAAAGACTTTAGGTCTTCGTTTGTTGAAGCAATGCAGCCAAAACAACTTGATGTACGGGTTCGTCGACATGTGAGAAAACCAGATCTGTTGTTCAAGCCAATGCTGAGCCTGCAGCAATTCTCCTCGCTCAAGGTATTCATCAAGCACACTGGTATCTAACGACGGATGCCCCACAATCACCAAAGGAGAACTTAAGAACTGATGAGAAAGTAGATCAAAAGTGGCAACTTTCTGGTGGACAATGGCGGCATCAATTTCCTGTTGGTTCACCAGGTCAAAAAGCTGTTGATGCTCTTCCTCAAAACGAATACTTAAGTGCTTAAATCCAGCAATTTTGCCTGAAAGGAATCCTTTGTACAGGTGCTGACTAATCCCAATGACATGCAGTTTGTCTTCTTTTTTGACACTTCTGCTGTACATGGCCTCCACTTCCTCCAGGGTATCTAAGGACTCTATGATCAGGTTATTGAGAAATTTAGCATTTTCGGTCGCTGCCACCCCTTTAGACTTTCGGATAAAGAGTTTGTGACCAACATATGCCTCAAGCATACTCATTTGATTACTGACAGCAGGTTGACTCATGACAGTTCTTCGGCCGCTTTCGAATAGTTGCGGTGTTTATACACCGCTTTGAAGGTCCTGTACCATTCAAGGCTAATCATTGTTATAAATTTATTTATATCAGATGGAAAAATAAGCTATTTCATTTGATAACAGATACTGTTTACCCTTGTCATCGAATAAAAACATTATCATGAAAAAGATTGCATTGGTAACAGGAGCAAATAAGGGGCTAGGCCTTGAGACAGCTCGACAATTGGCAGAAGCGGGAGTGACCGTATTAATGGCAGCTAGAAATAAAGACCGAGGCACGGAAGCGGTAAAGAAATTAAAATCGGAAGGGCTGGATGTTTCGTTTGTCCAACTGGAAGTAACTAGTGAAGGTGAAATCGACGCGTTAGTAAAACATATCGATCATACCTATGAGAAACTGGACATACTGGTCAACAACGCAGGAATCATGCATCGTGGGGAACCTACTGGGGTCAATACGGCAGAAATTGTACAGCCACAAGTACTCAAAGAAACTTTTGACGTCAACTTCTTTAGTTTGGTCGTGCTTACTCAAAAAATGTTGCCACTGCTTAAAAAAAGTGATGCAGGAAAGATTATCAACGTTTCCAGCATTTTGGGATCCAATACGGTACAAAGTGATGAATCTTCTCCTTGGAGTGGGATCAAGCCATTTGCCTATAATGCGTCCAAATCCGCACTGAATTCCTTCACTGTCCACTTAGCAGCTGCACTGAAGGACACCCATATCAAAGTGAACTCGGCACATCCGGGCTGGGTAAAGACCGATTTGGGAGGTAAGAATGCACCATTGGAAGCCCGAGAGGGAGCAAAAACTTCGGTTAGCCTGTCAATTGCAGAGTTTACCGGAAAGTTTATCCACGAGGGGGAGGAAATTGCCTGGTAGCGTTCCGAAGTCTATCCAGCCAAAAAGTCTGGATAGACTTCAACAAGCTTGATTAACGCTCCTAAACAATCATGCTAATCGGCATGATTGCATACAACATAATCTCCCCAATCTGCAATTGCCTGAAGAATGGGAACCAAAGTCAAACCAAACTCGGTCAACGAATACTCTACTTTAAGTGGCGACTTAGTGGTGAAGACCTGTCGATCGATAACTCCATCTTCTTCAAGCTGCTTCAATTGGAGACTCAAGGTTCGCTCGGTGACCCCGATCATTTTTTTTCGAAGTTCACTGTACCGCAATGGGCCCTCGATGAGCCAAAATAATATCACTGTCTTCCATTTTCCACCGATGATTCCCATCGTAACACTTGTACAACAAGGGTACTCCTTTCCTTTAACCTTATGCATTCAAAAAATTTTAAACTATCCTTTTTGACCGTTATTGCAAGTTTAGTAAACTATAAATAATCTTGCTACTATATTTTTTATAGTTAACAAAAGTACTTTCCATTTATGCGTTACTATTCCGTACTAGATGTCACACCAACTTCAGAAGATTGGATTCCCAATTACCTTCCAACCGCCAACAAATTAGTAGCAAAATATGGAGGAATTTATCTAGCCAGAACAGCCAGTCATGAGCAACTAGAAGGTACTCCAAAAGATGTTAGTCTTAGAATCATACTGCAGTGGCCCTCCAAAAAAGCAGCTTTAAACTTCATGAACGACCCTGAATATACTTCACATTTGAAGGCCCGCACAGAAGGTTCCTTAAGTCATCACTACCTGATCGAAGGAAAAGACGACTTAACTCCAAGTTCATCATGAGGAACTCTAATGTCCACTACATCCATAATCAAATAAGCTAATGGCCTCATTTGAAAGTATCAATGCAGGGTTTGACAAAATCTTCCGACCAGGGGCTTTAAGCCTTGGCATAGTTGTTCCAATTGAGAACTATGATCAAGGACCTATCCCGACAATGAAGGACCATCAACGCCGAGTTCAACTAATCGACGAGCTTGGATTCAAAGCACTTTGGATTCGGGATATCCCCCTAAATGTGCCAGCCTTTGGAGATGCCGGACAGTTGTTCGACCCATTTACGTACTTAGGATTCCTTGCGGGACACACTCATTCGATCTCCCTTGGGGTCTCGAGCATAGCTTTGCCACTTCACCATCCTTTGCATGTGGCCAAAGCTGCTGCTTCCGTTGATCAATTATCCAATGGTCGCATGATTTTAGGAGTAGCGTCCGGAGACAGACCTCAGGAATATCCGGCTTTGAATGTTGAATTTGAGAACAGGGATGAGCGCTTTCGGGAGGCTTTTCATTACCTAAGAAAGACGCATTATTCCTTTCCCACTTTTACGTCCACCCACTTTGGGGAAATCAATGGTCAAATGGATCTGCTACCAAAACCTACAAGCAGCAAAATCCCCCTGTTGATGACTGGCAACAGCCGACAAACACTTGAATGGAATGCAAAACATGCTGATGGCTGGATGAACTATCCCAGAAATCTGTACCAACAGAAGGTTACTATCGAAACGTACCGCTCCCTCGTTTCGCAGCACAGTTCTTTTGACAAACCCTTTATGCAGCCATTGTACCTGGACCTGCATTCAAATGATGACTTCCGACCCCAACCCATTCATTTAGGTTTTCGCATCGGCATAAATCATCTGGTGGAATATCTGCACCAATGCGAAGGTATCGGAGTTAACCACCTCGCCTTTAATCTAAGGTTTAATCAACTGGATATCGAAGAAACCCTTGAGAAGCTGGCAAAAGAAGTAATGCCTCATTTTCATCAAATACAAAAAACAACTTTGACGGCATGACAAAAAGCATACTTGTTACCGGCAGCACTGACGGAATCGGAAAACTAACTGCAATCCAGCTTGCAGCAAAAGGTCACTCCGTCTTTTTACATGGTAGGAGCCAGCAGAAGCTTAAGGCAGCAATCACTGAGGTAAGGAAACAGTCTACCAATGAAAATGTCTGGGGATTTCTTGCTGACTTTTCCGATTTGAGTTCGTTAGCCCCACTGGCGATGGAAGTGGGACAACGGTTGGATCAGCTCGATGTGCTGATCAACAATGCAGGAGTTTACCATAGCCCTGCCCCTATCAACTCTCACGGTCTGGACGTACGGTTTGTGGTAAACTACCTGGCACCATATCTACTCACTCGCCAGTTGCAACCACTGCTCAATAAAAGCGGAAGCCCACGTGTTATCAACTTAGGTTCTGCAGCACAGTCCCCAGTGGATATGAACAACATGCTTGGTCTCCAAAGTACCTCGGAACAGTCTGCTTATGCGCAGAGTAAATTGGCACTTGCCATGTGGACCTTTCATTATTCAAATCTTCACCCTGAGATCACCTCTATTATTGTCAATCCTGGATCACTGTTGGACACCAAAATGGCTAAAGAGGCATTTGGGCAGGTATGGGCCCCTGCAGAAAAAGGGTCTACACGCTTGGTTGAGTTAGCTACAGCTGAGAACTACCAGAATGATTCTGGTAGATACTTTGATAATGACCTAGGTCGGTTTGGCACGGCACATCCAGACGCATACTCGCCTCAAAAAATTGAAGAGTTGATCAAAGATTTTGAAA
>CAZQDI010000007.1:0-49475 GCA_964591785.1 uncultured Roseivirgaceae bacterium | reverse complement strand
CATCACACCCAAAATCCCAACCATCCAGGTTGATTTTGATAGGCTGGCTTTAGCAAAGTTTCATAAAATCGACGTTCCTGTGTGGGGTGAACTAGGCGAAACAGCACGAATCTTTATCCAAATGTTAAAGTCGACCAATATCAACTTTGAAGATAGGAAACCAATCATTGCTGATCGTTGGGACATTTGGCAAAGAGAAAAAGCAAAAAGGTTAGAGGAAGACTTTGGAAATGGAGTAAGTTCTATTGCCGTGTTCGATGCAATGAACAAGTACATCCCTCAGAATGCAGCGATTGCTGTCGATGTCGGAAATAATACGTATAGTTTTGGACGATATTTTGAATGCAAGCAACAATCAATTGTCATGTCCGGCTATTTGGGTTCAATAGGCTTTGGGTATCCTGCTGCCCTTGGACTTTGGGCTGCCGTTGGCGATTCTAGACCAATAGTTGCAGTGACTGGTGATGGCGGGTTTGGACAATATCCGATGGAAGTTGCCACGGCCGTGAAATATAATATGCCGATTAAGCATATCCTTCTCAATAACCATGAATTAGGCAAAATTTCCAAGGAACAGCGAGCTGTTGAATTCGATGTTTGGAAAACAAGCCTTCACAATCCCAACTTTTCTGAGTTTGTTACAAGCTGCGGAGCATTGGGTATTCGAGTAGAAAAAAAGGAAGACCTTGATGATGCATTGCAGAAGCTAATGTCCCATAATGGGCCAGGGACCGTTGAAGTCATGACTGATGCTTTGTTGATCTAGGCATGAGCATGTTTCAATCATTTATCATCTTATTAAGTCTGGCAAGTCTTTTCAGCTATGTCAATCACAAATTTTTAAAACTCCCGAGTACCATTGGGTTGACTCTATTGGCTATCCTCATGGCAATTCCACTTGCTGCGCTCCAAGTCTTTGATAATTTACTTTTTCATGAGGTATGTTCGTTGGTTACGACACTTGACTTTAAAACCTTACTTTTTGATGTTATGCTTAGCCTTCTGCTTTTTGCAGGTGCACTACATCTTCAAGTGAGGGATCTTTCAATGGAACGAAAATCTATTCTCTCCTTTGCTACCCTGGGGGTCGTTTTTTCGACTGCGTTAGTTGGTCTCTTAATTTTTGGGCTGACCTCTATTTTGGGGATTGATCTGCCATTAGGATATGCCCTAATTTTTGGAGCCCTGATCTCTCCAACCGATCCAATTGCGGCGCTGGCCATTCTCAAGGAACTTGGAATCAAAAAGTCATTGGAAAGTAAGATTGCTGGCGAGTCGTTATTCAACGATGGAGTTGGAGTCGTAGTCTTCGTAGCACTGATCGATATTTTTGCTGCAGGTGAGGGCGATGTTGGTTTTGGAGCGGTAGTGAAAATCTTTGCTGAGGAGGCAGTAGGTGGGACTATTGTGGGGGTGGTGCTCGGGCTGCTCGGGTTTCAATTACTGAAATCAGTTGCTGACGATCCTAAAATTGATATCATGCTAACATTAGTTATTGCGTTGGGTGGGTATGCGCTTTGTTCTACTTTGGGCGTTTCTGGACCTTTAGCGATGGTTTTTGCGGCATTAATTATTGGGGAAAAATTTAGAGCAAGCTCGAATTTTAGCATGGACGGTAAGAAGGAAATGAATGTATTTTGGGAAGTATTGGATGAGATCCTTAACGCGGTTCTGTTTGTTCTAATAGGTCTAGAAGTATTGGTTCTCTCTTTTGAGTTGAATTTTGCTATCATAAGCATACTGGCGATTCCACTGATTTTACTGGCTCGATTTATTTCTGTTTTTGTTCTCTCGAAACTATTTCCGGATGAGCACGACGAAAATCCTTCTGCAACGGTCAAAATTCTTACATGGGGTGGGCTAAGAGGAGCGATTTCAGTCGCCCTTGCACTCTCATTGGATCCTTCGCCTTACCGTGAGTTAATAGTTTTTGTGACCTATACAGTGGTAGTTTTCTCGATTCTTGTC
This sequence comes from uncultured Roseivirgaceae bacterium, assembly GCA_964591785.1. GTDB lineage: Bacteria > Bacteroidota > Bacteroidia > Cytophagales > Cyclobacteriaceae > Ekhidna. The sequence goes on along the minus strand of CAZQDI010000007.1, from coordinate 47,507 downwards.
CAGGGCCTCTCAATCAAGGGAGTGGCGTTACGACTTAAATTAATAGAAGATCAATGATTCGCCTGCTGGCCATACCCGTGTTTTTTATTCCATTTATCCTTCTAAGTCAGATGCAGGAAGGCTGGATAGCGCCGGGGGCAAGTCTGGTTGTCGGACATAGGGGTGACTTGGGATTAAACTTAAGAACACATTATATTCCAAATGAGCGCATGTGTGTCGGACTAGAAACCAATTTGTTTCCACATGATGGTGAGCTCATTGAAAGGGAGTTGACTTTGAACGCGCACTTTTTCTTCGAGGTCGAAAAGGTGGTGAGCTTATACCCTTTGTTAGGAATTGGATTTGAAGAAGTCAAAGAAGAGGGTGAATGGAATGGAGGATGGCGAGCACTCTTTGGTGCAGGACTTCACAAAAATATCGGCCGATTTGCTCCTTATGCAGAATATACTTTTGGTGCTGGATTTGAAAGTCAGGGAATTTTTATTGTCGGCACATTTTATACCTTTCGATTACACAATAAAGAATAATTATGTCCTATGGTCAATTATGAAGAATTATTAAAGCCAGTCAAAATTGCCACGCTGAGTGAAGTTGCCGAAAAGGAACCTACCCATGCTCAGGTCCTGGGTACCGATCTAGTGGTTATTAAATATGGTGAAGAAGCTTCTGTTTTGTATGGAAGATGTCATCATCGAGGTGCGTTACTTTCAGATGGTTTTATTGATGGCAAAAACCTGATATGCGGTGTCCATAATTGGGACTACAGATATGATACAGGGGTGAGTGAATATGCCCCGGACGAAAGACTAAAGAAATTTAAACATTCCATAAACGAAGGAGATCTATTTGTGGACCAAGCCGAAGTAGAGGAGTTTGAAGACAAGGAGATCCCTCCACGGTTTAATGAAGAGGAGTATCTTGGTAAATACCAGGATACCCATCCTGAAGCTCCTGAGCCCTATAATCAATACATTCAATCATTAGCTAAGAATGGGTTAACTCAATTTGGGCATCATGGACAAACTACCGCCATGGGAGTCGAACGCGACTTACTTCCCAAGTGGAATGATATTCAATTTCTGCCGGCACAGCTAAGTAAAAAGCCATTGCTTGACAACGATTATGTAGATACGTGTGTGACAATCGGTCCAAATGCAAAGAAACCTTTGAAATTGGATATGCCCATTTTTGTTTCAGACATGTCTTTTGGAGCACTGTCAAGGGAAGCTAAAATCGCACTTTCTAAAGGAGCCGAAATGTCAGGGACTGGTATCTGCTCGGGAGAAGGTGGTATGTTGGAGGATGAGCAAAAGGAAAACAGTAGATATCTGTATGAATTGGCCTCGGGTAAATTTGGATTTGAGTGGAGCAAACTGAAGAAAGTTCAGGCTTTTCATTTCAAGGGAGGACAAGGAGCAAAGACTGGGACAGGCGGTCATTTACCTGGCCACAAAGTGGTAGGTGAAATAGCCAAGGTCCGGGGTTTGGAGGAGGGACATTCAGCCATAAGTCCCGCTACCTTTACCGACCTACGAACTGCTCAGGAATTTGCTGCTTTTGCAGATACGGTAAGAGATGAAACGGGTGGGGTACCTGTTGGCTTCAAGATAGCAGCATCACGAATCGAAGAAGATATCGATTTTGCTTTGGATTCAGGAGTGGATTACATCATCCTTGATGGTAGAGGTGGGGGAACAGGTGCTGCGCCTATTGTTTTAAGAAACCACATTAATGTACCTACCATCCCAGCCTTGGCCAGGGCCCGACAACATCTTGATAAAGTCGGTGCGGATGGTGTTAGTTTGATTATAACAGGAGGACTGAGGGTTCCATCTGATTTTGCTAAGGCAATGGCAATGGGAGCTGATGCTATTGCAGTGTCAAATTCTGCCCTGCAAGCTATCGGATGCCTGGGGATGAGAGCTTGTCATACAGATAATTGTCCAGTTGGAATTGCCACACAGAAGCAAAACTTGCGTTCAAGGCTGATCATCGAAAAGTCTGCCGAACGATTATCTAACTTTTTTCATGCTTCTGCAGATCTTATGCGAGTAATATGTCGGTCGCTTGGTCACGATACCGTCACCAAGCTGACGTTGGAAGACCTTTCTACGTACAGTTATGACATGCATCGACTCACTGGGATTAACTATGCAGGAACAAACCCATGAAAAGCTTAATCATCGACATATTATTAGGAGTAATGGCTACCTACATGGTGTTGGGATTGGTCTTTAGTATCTATTTCTATTTGAAAGGAGCTGCTAAAATTGACGATGGCACTAAGGATACTCCGTGGCACTTTAAGGTGATCATCTTTCCTGGTGTTGTTCTTTTTTGGAGCATATTGTTATTAAAACTGGTAAGGAGTAATGACTAGAAACCTAAGAAAGAGACATCTGACTTTTTGGATATTAATCACATTCATAGTGCTTCTTTGCCTGTTTTTTGCCAGATCAAGTACTCCAAAGTTCAAAGGGGACTCAGTTCAAATGCATCAAGTTTTATGAGTGTCAGCTATACATCCGTTCTCTGGAATAAGAATAAGAAGCGATACGACCTTGCAATATTGATTTGTATTGTAATCTTTATTGCCACCTTCACTCTTCTCAACCTTACCCTGAATCCTCAGGTTACGTTTGAAACAAACTTAATCAGGTCATTTGGATGGCTTGCCATACTTCTTTTGCATATAATATTATCTATTGGGCCGCTGGCAAGAATAAACCCAATGTTTAATATAGTGCTTTATAATCGACGACATTTAGGTGTCATTATGTTTTTTATGGGTTTGATCCATGGAGGTTTTAGTACAATTCAGTTTCATTCTCTTGGCGATATGAACCCGATTCGCTCTATTTTTCTTTCCAACTTAAATTATGGATCCATCGCATACTTCCCTTTCCAAACCTTAGGATTCTTTGGTCTTACAGTTTTAGCATTAATGGCTGCAAGCAGTCATGATTTCTGGCTGAAGAATCTAGGGTTTAAGACCTGGAAAGCACTTCATATGCTGGTTTATCTAGCCTATGGTGCATTGATACTTCATATAGCATTGGGAGCTCTCCAAAACGAAACCAGCCCGGTGATTTTCGGGATATTAATTTTTGGATTCATCACAATAGCTACACTTCACCTTGTGTCAGCGTTTAAGGAAGTTAAAATCGACCGGGAACTGAAATCGCCTGATTCTTTCATTCCTGTTTGTAATGTCAATGAAATCTTTGACAATCGAGCGAAAATTTTCACTGTTTCTGGGGAACGGATTGCTGTTTTTAAGTACAACGGAAAACTGTCTGCCGTCAATAATGTCTGTCGTCATCAGGGAGGTCCACTGGGAGAAGGGAAGATCATCGATGGTTGTATTACCTGTCCCTGGCATGGGTATCAGTATCTACCGGGAAATGGCCAATCTCCACCGCCATTCACAGAAAAAGTGGAGACTTACAATCTAAGACTTGAAGGAGACCTTATTTCGATCGATCCTATCCCAAATGAGCCGGGAACACCCACAGAACCCATTGTGATATGAATGATGACTTTTATGTAGGCTGGAGTGGTGAAGCTCCCAAAAAGTATTCACTTGCGGCAAAGAAGTTCTTTTTTTTGGCACTCTTAATAAGCACGTCAATCGCTGTTCTTTTCGTGATGAACCAAGAGAAATATATTGAAAGCGAATATGAATACGGGGTGTTGCAAGAGCGATCTGGCTACTTGGTTCAAGACCCTGTTTGGGGCCTGAGAATTGCTGAGGAAGGGACAATTAAGACCATTCCTATCGTAGGATTTGGGAAGATGGGACCTGGCCCCACTTTGTCTAAAATGATGGAAAAACATCAGCTAAGCGAAGGTACAATGGTGACCTTGAGAGGAATGCTGACTCACTATCAAGGAAAGTACCTGATGGAGTTAACCGAAGGAGAAAACAGCTTGGTTTCAGTTGGAGAAAGGGTGATGCTAGATCGTGAAATCAGGAATGTAGGAAATTTAACTCTGGCTGGTGAAATTGTCGATCCTAAGTGCTTTTTTGGTGTAATGAATCCAGCTTTTAAGGCAGTACATCGAAGCTGCGCAATTCGTTGCATTTCAGGGGGTATGCCGCCATTGCTCGCGATCAGAGAGAATGGTGTCTTTGTTGACTACTTCTTCTTGCATGACACTAACATGAAGTCAATTGCAAGTGAATTATTGCCATTTGTAGGTATTCCTGTTGAAGTATCCGGACAAGTGGGTGTCTATGACGATTGGAAATCCATAACAATAGATCCGGAGGAAATAAAAATAGCTATCGTTCCTGAAACAGATCAGTCGTTTCTGGCCGTTTCAATTTGTAACTAAGCAGATTAGTTGATCTCGCCTCGCCCCTTAAGGTATCTAAAAATAACCTTATCAACATGCGATACTAAGTGCTCCTCAGTGGAGGTTAGCCATTTAATTTCTTCAATTTCACTGTTTGGGGTGAAGTCTCCAAGGTATTGGGCAGAGTAGCATGTCATGCGAACTTGAATACCTTTTGGCTTTCCATGGGCTTGCGCTCTAAAAGTACCTACATACTCTTCTGATCCTTCAATGAGGTCGACGCTCAGTTCTTCTTTTACCTCTCTGGTTAGTGTTTTGATATCTGATTCTTCATTTTCTCTCTTACCACCCGGAATGTAGAATTTATCATTTCCCCTGGTTCTAGCTGTAAGAACTCTTTTATCGTCGATGGCGATGTAAGCTACCTTATCAATTTCCGCAAGTCGTTCTTTGATCTTTTCCAAGATATATTCTGGCGATCCTGCAACTAGAAGGTTTTTATCAGTAAGGCTCAAAAACGATTTTTCCACCATTGTTGAGAGTTGGTCATTTAGACCCTTATAGAAACCTTCAACGTCAAGTAGCGCGCAAAACTTGTCAGCAAAACCAATTTTTGTGTTGGTATAAACATCCAGAATTTCATCCAAGGTACCCACTCCTCCAGGCAACGCAATAAAAAAATCTGCACGTTCCATCATTTGCGACTTCCGCTCGAACATATCAGTTACTACTTTCAGTTCAGTCAAGTCCGAATGCACATCTTCGTCTTTGATGAGCTTAGCAGGTCTAATGCCAATTACTTTCTTTCCTGAAGTTAGAAATTGATCTGCAATAAGGCCCATCAGGCCTGATTTACCCCCTCCATAGACGAGATTAAAATCCATTGCTATGAGGTTTTGAATCAGGGCCTTCGTTTGAGCTAAAATCACTTCTGAATTACCGGTATTAGCACCACAGAAAATACAGACGGTTTTCTTGGACATGTTCAAATTTGAAAATTAGTTTTTGATTGGTAAGTAATTTACAAATGGTATACCTCGATGTTTGAAACAGCAAAGCCTTTTGATTGAAAAATAAAAAAATATTGTCTGAACAAATCTGCATTTTGTTGTTTTGTATTTTAAGAACTTCGCACTTGCGTATGAGAAAGTTTGACATCCCAGATAAGTATCGGTCATCGATCATTTCAGAAATAAAGGCCATTAGAAAGGAAGCGAAAGACAGTAAGACTGATTTTTCCCCTACAGAACTGAATTTCGGGTCAGTGAAAATTCATACAGCCAGACACTTCGGGTTCTGCTTTGGTGTGGAAAATGCCATTGAAACCGCGTACAAAATACTAGAAGAAAACCCTGGTAAGCGCATCTATTTGTTGAGTGAGATGATCCACAATCCAAAAGTAAATCAGGACCTAATGGACTTGGGGATCCAATTTATTCAGGATACTAAAGGGAATGCATACATTCCCTGGGACGAAATCAAGAGTGATGACATTGTGATCATTCCTGCCTTTGGTTCCACCATTGAAATTGAGAATATTCTTCGAGCCAAGAATATTCCCATTGAGAAATATGATACAACATGCCCATTTGTTGGCCGTGTTTGGAAACGATCAAAGTCACTTGGGGAGAAAGATTACACAGTAATTATACATGGTAAGCTCGATCATGAAGAGACACGTGCTACTTTTTCTCATGCTGCTGAGTATGGCCATTCTCTGGTCATACAAAATATGGAAGAAGCCAAACAGCTGGCTGAGGTGATTCGATCAGATGATCCGGATCGCGTATTTGAAAACTACTTTGGACATCTCAAAAATCGAACTCCAGGTTTTGAAGCAAGCGCCCATTTATCCAGAGTGGGAGTTGTAAACCAAACGACCATGCTTGCTACTGAAACCAAAGCGATTGCTGAGTATATTCGAGAGGTTCTTGAGGGAAAATATGTGGATCTGGATACAAAAGAGTATTTTGCCAATACCAGGGACACACTATGTTATGCCACATCAGATAATCAGGATTCGCTTTATGAGTTATTAAAAGTACCAGCAGATTTGGCTGTGGTTGTGGGTGGTTACAAAAGTGCGAATACTACCCACTTGGTAGAACTGTGCGAAAACAAGTTGCCAACTTTTTTTATCAATAGTGCGGATAAGATCCTGAGCAAAGATTCTATTCATCACTTTAACAGACACAAGAAAGAGGAACTAACAAGCACATTTTTACCAGAAAAAGACCCAGTCTCAATTCTAGTGACTAGTGGTGCTTCATGCCCTGATGCAGTTGTTGAAGAGGTCATTCAGACCATTTTGGCTTTTTTCCCAGATGCTATCTCTGCTGAGACGGTTATTAAAGAAGTCAGGAAAAGTGTCCTTTCAGAATAGATACAGGAATGCTTCCTATTGCCTTAGCTTTTTCAGAACTGGAATCTCGGACCTGCATTGCCAAACGATAATCAGGCAAGAAATAAATACGAGGAGAGCTAAAATGAAAAGGTAGCCTCCATCCCCTTGCACTTCGACCCCAAGGACTGTCAGATGAAAGAAGATGGCTCCCGAGATGACTCCTAGTCCAAGCAAGGCCCCAACCCAAGATGTTCTCGGAACCAACAAAAGTACTGCGGCAATGAGTTCAGCTACTCCTGAGCCTATTCTGCCGTGCGGTTCCATTCCCACGGTTTCAAATATATAAACGGACTCGGGTGCTGCTGTAAACTTGAAGAAGAGCGTTTGCAACATGATCAAAGCAGGAACTACTCTGATCAGCCAGTATAGTAGTTTGTTTTTCATTATGGTGAGTTTATCAACTCCTAAAATACTTGAAAATTGTAACTAGGCATGATGATCTAGATGATCCTTGATCACATCCTTCCAGAGTTCATAGCCCTTGAGGTTAAGATGGAGCTGGTCCTCAAGGAATAGCTCGGGCCTCACGGTACCATCGAAGTTCAGCATAGCTCTGTAAATGTTGATATATGAGCCTTTGTGGAGTTTTTTGGATATAGCAAAAAATTCAGCATTTAATGATTCAATCTTTTCCTTGAGGTGTAACCGAATCGGGCTAGGTTTTACACTGATGATGGCAATGGGGATACTGCCATATTTATTTTCTATTTTTTTTATCAGTGATAAGATGTATCCAAGTATTACCTCCCTGGGAGTATCATTTTCAAGATCATTGTCTCCGGCATACAGGATGATCTTCTTCGGTTTTAGGTCTTTGAAGACTTCCTCAAAGTAATGGTCACACCAGAAATAAGAAGAGCCACCAAATCCAAGATTGAGTACTTTGTGAGGTTTTAGATCATTATGCATCTGCTCCCACAAACGAATGGAAGAGCTCCCATAAAATACAATCAGGTCTTCTTTTTCAGCGAGAGAGCTTGTTTTCCGGCCTAATAGCCTGATTTCATCATCCCACATGCTCTCATCTAAATCCGTGCTCATTTGTTTAGTTCTTTTAGTAGTTTGTCTGTATCCATGCTAGCTCTATTGACTTCAATGCTAAACTCTTTTTGATAGCGAGATACAAATTCTTTCAGAGATTCATCCGAGGTCCTTTTGTCGGATACTTTGAAGGGCGCTAAGATCCGACAAAACAGTAAGTTCTCTGCAATCCGTTTGTCGAAGTTGTAGAGCACGATAGGCACGATGTAGGGTTCTACTGTCGCTTTTTCGGCAATGTTAAATGGGCCCATTTTGAATGGACCGGGCGACTCTTCACTTACAAAAGATGTGCCTTCCGGGCTAATGATCAAATTTATGCCACGGTTTAGATAAGCATCAGCTTCTTCATAGAATCGTTCTTTCGCCTCATTTTTTGATTGGTCACTTTGCAAATCAGAGTCATTGGTATAGACATTGATATATCCAAGATTTTGATAGTAGTCTTGATGGCCGTACTCCGAGCTTTTACCATACCTTACCGTGCGAATACCGGGATCCTGGTAATGTTTATCCAGAATCATTGAGCTTATGAAATGAGAATCAAGTGTCAGTTGAAAACGATTGTTTAGCGTATACAACGGATGATTCAGTAGGTGATTGTAGATGAAGATATTTCCAGAACTAGTAGGAATATTTTCCTCTCCTTCAATATGTAATGAAACATGGTCAAAGACGTCTCGAGTTTTTGCTGCACATTTTATTCTATTCTTGAATGCTTCGTCAGGAGATGCTGAAGACACCACTTTGTACACTTCGGCAATACTTTCCATGAACAGCATTTCTCGTTCTTCCGTTTTCAATAAATCGAGGCAAATTGAGGAGAGGTGTCTCTCTTGTTTGGTGCCATTTTTGTTCAACTTGTGCAGTTTCGAGAACGCCAACGGCTGCGTGGAAGAATCCTTTAATAGATGTGGGATTTGATGTAGTGGCGATGGGAGCGGAATTCTGGGGCTGTTTATTTCAATTAAGTGCTTTACTGAAACCAGATTATGATCGTCTAATAAGTAGATATATCTACTAAACGAAAGCTGAAGCTGGTTTCCCAAAAGCCAAAGCACCATTTTGAAAAAGTCTACTCCAAACTCAGTACTTTTAATGAGTGGTCTGAGTTTTTCGGTTGAAATGAAGTAGACCGAAGTTTTGTGCTCAGTACTTGAACGGCAAACATCCGATTGTCCGAAGGTGGCTGACCAACCGAAAATGTATCCGGGAGTAGAGATGGATCTTAAATTTAAGTAAACTTCACCTTCTTGACGTCTCATGGAAACCTCACCCTGAATCAGGATAAAAATTCCTTCCGGGATTTGATCCTGATCATAAATGAGTTCGTTAGCTTCATACTCTCGTCGTTCCATAAGCACTGCAAGGGCCACTACTTCATCTTCCTTGAACTCGCCAAAGAATGGTGAGCTTCGCAGTAGCATGATTCGCTCTTCCAAGGTAGAGTTCTGTGAAATAAAGTAGTTTTCTAGTTTCACCGCACGTTGTTTAACAAGTGTACTTAATAGCTCTGTTTGCTTGTAAAAGGAGGTCTCTAGAAGCAATTGAGTCTGCTGGCACAGTTCGATCAATAACTGCGGCGACACGACCTCTAACAGTTGTGTCTTGGAGATTTTTGTAAGTACTGCCGTGTCAGACTTTACGCAGATATTCACGATATGTCGCTCTGGAGGAATCAACCCTTCCCAACCTACAATCATGCCCTTGCTGGAAATGGAAAATAGTCTTGTTGTCTCCTCAGTGACCTCGTCCGAAAGATAATATTCCAATGTACCATCTTCCAGCAAGTAGATCTCATCGACTCTAGCATGCGTCTGGCAAAGAACGCTGCCTTGTGCGATGGAAATTTTTTCATTATTTCCTTGAAATATCGATGTATCGATCAATGAATAACTTATTTCATTAAATATTCGCTAAAATAATCCAATGATTGATAGTAATTATTAAATTAAGAATTAGATATCTGGATATGGTGGTAGAAAAGACAAGAATTCCGAAGAATTCGGAAGTATTTCATAAAAACGGGATTGCCATCAAGGGATATGACGTGGTCGCTTATTTTAAGGAAAATCGATCTTGCAAGGGTAAGAATCAATTTCAGGCCACCTGGAAGGGACTCAAATGGAAGTTTGAAAACCATCATCACCTGAATCTATTTCTTGCTAAGCCAGAAAAGTATGAGCCCCAATTTGGTGGGTACTGTGCCTTTGGAGCTTCTCAAGGATACAAAGCTGGTATCAAGCCAACGGTATTTGAGATTGTTGAAAACAAGTTATTCTTCAACTTCGCCGTGTACGTCCAGAAACGTTGGAAGGAAGATCAAAGGAATAAAATTGATGCAGCAATCGCTCAATGGGACGTTACAAAAATGACTAGGCAGATAAAAGCACATCCAATTCCAATTTGGTGGAAATATCAGTTTCTCAGGCTATTCGGCAAGGACTTATTTAAGTAAATCGTATATGGTGGGGATGGTCAGATAATTTATGTTTTCCGACATGCTTCGTATCTTAGGAATAAATTCCTAATTGCCAACGTATGAAGAAGAACCTACTATTCCTGCCATTGTTACTGGCATTGTGCATTGCTCACGGCCAAAAAAAGCCGGCCCATCTTAAGAGCAAACAAAAGGTTATAGCATCTATTGAGTCCAAGTATGATGACTTGACAGCTCTTAGCGATAAAATTTGGTCGTATGAAGAAGAAGCCTTTCAGGAGAGTCAATCTGCTAAGGCACTTATTGAATTTGCTAAAGCAAATGGTTTTCGAGTGAATGAAGGAGTCGCCGAAATTCCAACCGCTTTTACTGCTGAATTCGGATCAGGCACTCCAATTATTGGCATCATGGGTGAATTTGATGCATTGCCCGGATTATCCCAAAAAAAAGTCCCATTTAAGGATCCTAGAAATATAGAAGGTGCAGGGCATGGATGTGGACACAATTTATTTGGAGTAGCATCTTTGGGAGCTGCTACGGTGATTAAAGAATTAATCGAAGACGGTGAGTTGAAGGGTACTGTTCGATTTTACGGTACGCCTGCTGAAGAAAAATATTTTGGTAAGCTTTGGATGGTGAGAGCAGGATTATTCGACGATGTGGATGTCATGATGGACTGGCATCCAAGTGCGAGCACTAAGGCTGCAGTACAAAGTTCACTTGCTTTGGTTGATTTTATGGTGGAGTTTACAGGACAGGCCGCCCACGCTTCCTCTGACCCTTGGAATGGTCGAAGTGCCTCAGATGCTTTAGAGCTCTATACCACCGGTATTAACTACTATAGGGAACATATTAAACCTACAGTCCGAATTCACTATCATATTCAGGATGGAGGTAAAGTGGTAAATGTTGTTCCCGATTATGCGCGAATCTGGACCAGAGTGAGGGATACCAAAAGAGAGGGTATGGATGTAGTATGGAAGCAAGTTGAGCGAATTGCTGAAGGTGCTGCTATCATGGCCAACGTCGACTACAAAATCAATTTGATTTCCGGAGTGCACGAGATCGTTGTGAATAGGACAGGTGGTGCCAGAATGCAGAGCAATCTGGAGTATCTTGGAAGTATTTCCTACACGGAAGAAGAGCAGGATTTTGCCAGGAAGATACAGCAGGCGACAGGTAAGCCTGAAGTGGGTCTGGACTCTGAAATTAGGCCATTGGAAGAAACATTGGAACACCCGATGGGTGGATCCACTGATGCCGGGGACGTCAGTTGGGTAGTCCCCACCATTCGACTGATCGCGACCACAGCCCCGAAAAATACGCCTTGGCATTCATGGGCAGTAGTAGCCTGTAGTGGAATGTCAATTGGTCATAAAGGAATGATCTATGCTTCTAAGGCTCTTTCAATGACAATGGTGGATTTGTTCAAAGAGAAGGAATTGCGAGAAAAAGTAAAAGCTGAATTTCAGGAAAGAGTTGGTGATTACGAGTATAAGGGGATTCTTCCCGATGGGCCTCCTCCAGTCAATAATTGAGAACCCTACAACATCATGACTAAACACACTATTTTTTTTACTCTCCTGTTGATCCAAGTGGTGCGATGTTCCGAACCATCACAAGAATTAAAGATACCCTCCATCATCCCAATACCTGTGGTTTTGCAACATACGGATGAGTCATTCAGCCTTACTGGTGAGGTGACGGTGAATGCTCCTATGCAATTAGAGAAGGTTGCGGATCTATTAATGGCGGATTTGAGGGGATTGGGACTAGATGTTAAGAAGGTAAAGAATGCGGCCGACATTGAGTTAATCTTGCTGCAGGACAAAGACGACCTGCTAAGAGATGAAGGGTATAGGCTCAACGTTGAGTCCAATGGAATTAGAATATGGGCCAACGCTCAATCTGGAATTTTTAATGGCATACAGACTTTAAAGCAGTTGCTTCAAGGACCTCCTGGCACGATTCAGGGCTGTAAGATCATCGATTATCCTCGATTTGAGTGGCGAGGTCTTATGTTGGATGTGAGCAGGCATTTCTTTTCCGTTGAAGACGTAAAAGCATACATTGATCAGATGGCAGCTTATAAGTTCAATGTATTTCACTGGCACCTTACGGACGATAATGGTTGGAGAATTGAAATTAAATCACTGCCTAAGCTTACGGAAGTAGGGGCCTGGAGGGTCGAACGTTTCGGAAAGTTTGGTATTGGTAGAAAAGAGCCTGGAGCTGATGAGCCAACCTCTTATGGGGGCTTTTATTCTCAAGAGGAAATAAAAGATATTGTCAATTATGCCCATGAGCGGAATATTACCATCGTTCCTGAAATTGATGTGCCAGGTCACAGTATGGCTTTGCTGGCAGCCTATCCTCATCTTTCAACCAAACAAGAACCCAAACATGTGAATCCCGGTACCCGATTCGCCAAATGGCATAGCGATGGGTCTTTTGAGATGCTGATCGAAAACACACTAGATCCAAGCAATGAAGAGGTATACAATACCATGGATAAAATTTTTACTGAAGTGGCGGGATTGTTTCCTGGTCAGTATATTCATATCGGTGGAGATGAAGCCTATAAAGGCTATTGGGAAAGGGATCCCGACTGCAGGGCCTTTATGAAAAATAAAGGCCTAAAGGACGCCCACAAATTGCAATCCTATTTCGTGAAGGAAATGGGAAAGATCATTGAAAGTAAGGGAAAGACCATGATAGGATGGGACGAGATTTTGGAGGGCGGACTGGCAGAAGGTGCAGTGGTGATGAACTGGAGAGGTTGGCTAGATGAGGGAGCGAAAGCGGCAAAGATGGGCCATCAGGTGGTTATGACTCCCACAACCTACTGCTACCTGGACTATACCCAGGGGGATCGATCCATTGAAATTCCTATTTACGCCAGCTTGAGTTTAAGTAAGACGTATGAGTTTGAGCCGATTCCCGAAGGAGTCGATGAAAATCTAATCTTAGGAGGTCAAGGCAACCTTTGGACAGAGGCTGTTCCAACAATTCGACATGCATTTTATCAAACATATCCCAGAGCCTTTGCCCTTTCTGAAACACTTTGGAGTCCAAAAGAAAAGAAAAATTATGGAAATTTCCTTGTACGGACTGAGAGCCACATTGGCGCTTTTGAAGCGCAGGGCAAGAAAATTAGTAAAGCGATTTTCGATCCAATCGTTACTGTGACAAAAAATAAGGAAGAGTCAGAATTTACATGTAGCATCAGCCATGATTTAAGCGGGACCAATATGTACTATACGCTTGATGGGACTTTTCCCGATGAGTATTCCCAGTCATACGAAAAGCCGTTTTTAGTACCAGAAGGAAGTATTACTTTGAATGTGATTGCTTATAGGGAAGGCGTGCCACTTGGAAGAATGTTGCATATCTCGAGAGAACAACTGTTAAGGAGAGCACGATAAGTGGTACAATTAATTCCTGAAGATTTCAATCATTTGATGTTTTTGTTGCGCTACCAAAGAGCATAGTTGCAATAAGCCCCATAATTCCAAAGATTGCTAACAGGCCAAAAACATATTGGTGACCGAGAGCACCCGGATTATTATCAAGGAGTACGCCCATGAGGGGGCCCATAAAAATGTCCGGTGTGTAACCCACGACTGCGATGAAGCCGATCGCAGCGCCCGTGTATGAAAGGGGTATTTTGGATTCCTGAAACAATGCATAGTAAAGCCCACGAAGCCCATAAATCCCCAAACTTGTGGATGCAATGCTGACCGCAACAAAAGCAAAAATTGCTTCATGAAGAATCCCCGAGGCGATCAACATTGCGCCAAGAATCATAAGGATAAAAGAATACCGAGTAATCTTCGAGTGAATAAACCGGTCTCCCAGCAGTCCGGCCAGGATGGCAGCTAGCGGACGCATCCAAAAGGAAATGGTCGCAATGTGAGCAGAAATCACATCATCGTATCCATAGGTGTCTTTAGCAAACAAACCAAAATCATCTGTGCATTTGTACCCAACGTATGCAGCCAATATAATGATGGCTTGTAGCCATACGCTTTGGTGTTTTAGGGCTTTTTTTATCCCTTCAATCGAGAGATTTTGATTCGAAGGATCCGCTTCAGTTTTTGGCAGAAAGAGCCAGACAATGACAGCACATAGAATCACAAAACCAGTAAAGCACACGATGATCCAACTCAAAGCATTTGTCAAATTTTCAGCCGTTGCTTCTGAAGCACTCACCGGCAAAAAGGCGTCTAGTAAAAAGACCGATCCGGTGGCGGTGAGTGCGGCCACAAAACCTCGACCACCGTCGACCAATCCATGCGATCTTCCTTGTGATTGCTCGCCGCCAAACTGTCGGATACCCTTGATGTATGCAGCCCAAAACAAGAGGATCGTACTAAGTCCCCAAAACCCGTAAAGGATCGTTAAGGTTGCGAGCGAAGGAATCATGGCCATGATGAAACCAGCAGAGGCAGTTGCCAGCAATGAGATGATCAGCAGTCTTTTTGGAGGAAATCTGTCGGCCAACGGGCCACCAAAAAAATAGGATACTGCCGCAACAATACCATAAATCGAGAATGCTGACCCTAATTGTAGATTATTGATGTCGAACACTGTTAAAAATGTAGGTCTAAAAACGCGGGTTACTACAAAGGGAAGAAGAAAGGCTCCCTCGCCGATGAGCATCAGAACAAACAGTATCGTGGTCTTGTGAACTTTCAAAAGTTTCGACCCACTAAACTAACGAAGTCACTGCACTTTTTGGGAAATTGAAATTATGACCTTGCCAAGGAGCTAGAGCCAGTGCGATGAATTCCAAGGTGTTTGATTAGAACCTAGGTTGATTTATTGATAAGAAAGTTAATTATTCTAAATTTCGGTCCCTAACGAAAACATATGGACCAACCGAACATTTCTGGGAAGGCCGTCATCATTACAGGAGGTCTGCTAGATACAAACAATGCGAAAACAGCTCATGGACTACTGAGAGTAAGCAATCGTTTTGAGATCATCGGAGTGATTGATGATAAGAATTCAGGAAAGGATTCGGGAATGATTGTAAATGGAATTTTAAATCAAATTCCTGTCCTTAACAGCATTTCAGACTGCATTGAAGAAGTTGAGAAGCCCCAGTTTGCCATCATTGGGATGGCAACGAAAGGAGGTGTTTTACCTAAAGACTTGTATCCTTCGATTATTGAGATTTTGTCTCAGGGAATTCATGTGGTAAATGGCTTGCATGAGCCTTTGTCAGAAATCGAAGAATTCAGGAGCGTTGCAACAAAGCATGGATCTGTAATTCATGACATCCGTAAGTCGAAGTCTTTTCATGATTTGCATTTTTGGACTGGAAAGATTCAGGAAATCACCTCCAAGCGTATTGCTGTTTTAGGTACAGATTGTGCCTTAGGAAAACGAACGACTAGCAAGATGCTAGAGGATGCGCTAAATGCTAGAGGGGTTAAAGCTGAAATGATCTATACCGGACAGACTGGATGGATGCAGGGTGCAAAATATGGGTTTCTTTTTGACGCTACACCGAATGACTTTGTTTGCGGTGAGTTGGAAGATGCAATGTACAGGTGCTGGAAGGACATGAATCCGGACGTCTTGATTATGGAAGGACAGTCCGGGTTGCGAAATCCAAGTGGGCCTTGTGGGTCGGAATTAATTATATCGGGGGCGGCAGAAGGGGTGATTTTGCAGCACGCTCCGGTTCGTTCCAAATTTAAAGGCATGGAGTCCTATCCGAATGACATGCCTGATGTACTTGATGAAGTGGCTCTAATTGAAAAATTGGGAAGTCCAGTCATAGGTCTGGCGATTAACAGCGAAGACATGGACAACGAAATGATTGACTCATACAGGGCTAAGTTATCCGCCCAAACCATGTTACCAATCATCTTCCCATTTAAAGAATCACTTGATCTGCTTGCTGAAGCGGTGATAAACCTGAAAAAATAACAATGAAGATTTCAGAAGTCCGTGTCTATGTGAAAGACCTGGGTACCAGTCGACCGTACACGATTGCCTACAAAACAGTTTCTGAAGTGAAAAATGTTTTTGTGGAGATCGAACTGGAAAATGGTGTAGTGGGGATTGGTGCTTGTAATCCAAGCGAAAAGGTTGTCGGTGAAAATGTGGAGCAGGCATTGATGCGCTTACAACAGATGAGCTTTGATTTCTTAAAAGGTCAGCGCATTGAATCGTTTGAATCCCTAGTAAGGCAAACTAAGGATCACCTTGAGAAATGGCCTGGGTCCCATGCTGCTGTAGATATCGCATTGTATGACGTATATACTAGGTGGCTAAATATATCGCTTGGCGAGTACTTTGGTTTTGCTCATCATAGCATGCCAACATCCATCACCATTGGAATTAAGAATGTGGATGAGACACTCGCAGAGGCGGTCGAATACTGGGAGGCTGGATTTAGATACCTTAAAGTAAAGACAGGACTCAGTCCCGAGGAGGATGCAGAACGTATTCTTAAGATTAATGAAAGGTATCCAGCGAGTTTTCTGCGAGTGGATGCAAATCAAGGGTATAGCCCATCTGATCTGGAGACTTTTGTCCGGCTGACTCGAAATGTCCAACTAGAATTAATTGAACAGCCCTTTTCGGTAGATCGGTTCTCGCAGGATTGCAGAGAATTGTCCAATGATGTAGCCCAATATCTCGTGGCAGATGAGTCTTTACGAAATCCTACGGATGCAATTGCATTGGTGAAGAATGCTGCCAACTGTAAGATCTACAATATCAAGCTGATGAAGTCGGGTGGCCTTTCTAATGCGGCTGAAATCGCTAGTGTTGCCAATCGATCTGAGGTTGCGCTCATGTGGGGTTGCAACGACGAATCGGCGGTCAGCATTACAGCTGCCATGCACTTAGCATTCAGCTATCCTCACACTCGATACATTGACCTGGATGGCAGCTTGGATCTGGTGCGTGATGTAGTCAATCCCGGATTTGTGATCAAGGAGGGAGTGATGAGACCGAAAGGAGGTCCAGGCTTAGGAGTGGAGTTCGCAGTTTGATGGTTCACCTCGGTCATCTGCTACTCGTCTCGAAGACTTTCAACAGGATTTGCTTGCGCAGCTTTTAGACTTTGGACGCCTACTACACTCACACCTATGAGTACTGCTGAAAGGAGCGCCCCTACAAAAATGAAGATATTGACGGATGTAGCATATGCGAAGTTGTGAAGCCAGTTATTCATCCAGTAAAATGCAATGGGTGTCGCTATGAGGCCAGCAATGATAATAAGCCTTAGTACTTCCTTCGTCAGTAAGGTAATGATCTGGAACGTACTGGAACCAAGCACCTTCCGCACACCGATTTCTTTGACTCGCTGGTTAATCATGTAAGCAGATAAACCCAACAGTCCAATGCAGGAAATTAAAATCGCTAGGAAAGTAAATACTCCAAAAACCCGGCCAGTTGCTTTTTCCGCTTGATAGAATCGCTGAAGGTCCTCATCCAGGTAGTAAGAAGTAAAGGGCTCTCCTTTTGAAAAGGTTTTCCAGGTTTTTTCGATGGCCTCTCTTGCCTCAACCGCATCACCTTGTGTTTTGATAGCCAATTTCGCAAAGAATTGGTTAGGTCCACGTAGACTTGTGTAAGCAGCTGGTTTCAAATCGACATGCAGGGATTGAAAATGGAAGTCTTCCAGTACTCCAACTATCGTATAGGTGATGTCAATATCCCCATTAATCTCGATGATCTGCTTTCCAATTGGATCGTCTAGGCCTAAGGCTGAGACAGCGGATTCATTTAATAGCATCGATAATGAATCAGCGTACGACTCAGAAAAAAAGCGTCCCTCTTTGAGAGAAAATTCCATGGTCTCCAGCAGCGGCTCATCAAAAACCATCTGGCGCATCACGATGCTTTCCTTTTCACCAGTACCCGGCAACTTCGCGGTGAAATCCCCCGTCAGATCCCCGGGCATTGAGGAAGAGTATGCAGCAGAGACTACTTGTGGTAGCTTTTGCAGCTCATCTCTAAAGGTATACAGACGATCGTTTGTACCTCCTTGGTTAGTGAGTGATCCAATATTCTCTAAGACCACAATTTGCTTCTGATCATAGCCGAGCGACTTGTTCAGAAGAAAGTTCATTTGATCAAAGACGATCATGGTAGCGCTGATCAAGATGATTGAGATGCTGAATTGTACTACCACCAGTGCGTTTCTAAACTGAATACTTCCTCGACCACTTCTTAGTTTACCTGACAGCACTGCTAGGGGCTTAAAAGAAGTAATAAAATAGGCTGGATATATTCCCGCCAGCAGACCAATCATTAGGATCATTAAGCTACTGATAAGAAGTACTACTGGGTCTAATAACTGAACGAAAGAGATTGGAACACCAGAAAATTGGATAAATGCGGGTTTGATAATCGTAACAAGTATGACTGCCACGATAGTGCTAAAACAGGTAACCATCACCGATTCCGTTAAGTACTGACCTACAAGCTGCTTTTTAAATGCACCTAATACCTTTCGAACACCCACTTCTTTGCCACGCTCGGTAGACCTGGCAGTTGACAAGTTCATGAAATTGACAGCTGCGATGACGAGAATAAAGATTGCGATGGCAGAAAAGATATAAAGGTATCGAATGCTACCATTAGCCTTTATCTCATTCTCCAGATTAGAATGCAAATGAATATCCTTTATGTGATGAAGGTGATAATTGTAGCCATTTCCTGCGGCGACGTACTCATCGTATGAAACTCCTAGTCTTTGTTGAATGGACCCTTCGGCATATTGTTTCACAAAAGCGGGTAATTTCTCCTCAACACGCATGGGATCGGTACCTTCTTGTAGCTTAAGATAGGTCATAGCAGAAAACGAAACCCAATTGGGTTGATTGAAGAACGCATTTTGGTGAATGGGGACTAGATAATCAAATACAAAGTGCGAGTTGGGCGGATAGTCTTCGGCGATTGCTGTGACCTGATGTGACTGGCCAAAGACCTCTACCGTTTTGCCGATAGCATCCTGATTTCCAAATAGTTTTGTAGCAGTACTTTGGGAGAGTACGATGGAGTTTACATCAGTGAGAGCGCTTTTTTTGTCACCCTGAAGGAGGGAAAAATAGACTACATCCATGAAGGTTGAATCAGCAAAGACAATCTTGTCTTCGAGAAATGATTGATCCCCAACATTGACAGTAGATGGGTTAAATGGACGAAATGCCCTGCCCTGTGCAATCACTTCCGGAAAGTCTTCTACTAGTTGTGGCCCGAAAGAATGAGGTGCAAATGGATAGTTTACTTCCCTTTCTGGATAAACCCGATTAATCCACATTCGGTAAACCTGATCATTTTGAAAGGTGTCGTAGGAAGACTCATAGTCAACGTATAAATAGATCAGTAAGCAAGATGCCAGTCCAATGGAAAGGCCAATGATATTGATCAAGGTAAAGCCCAGTTTCTTCCGCAAGCTTCTCCAGGAGGTGAGAATGTAATTTTTAAGCATTGGTTAGTAGTCTACTATAGTTAATACTCTTCGTAGGTAGCTAAGGTTGCCTTACAAGATCATCTATTGTGCCTATACATCCGTGCTGCAAAGACACGCGTTAGATTTGGCATGAAGGAATAGGTCACCCGTGAAACCAACGTCAATGAAACGAAGAACATTCGCAAGAAGAGAGGTAAGAATACTAAAAAAAGACCCGCAAGAGTGCTAAGAAGAACAGAAGGGTAGATCACTACCCAGGTCATGAGTGCCATCTGCCATTTTTTAGGAGAGACGTTAAAAATGGCTGTCTTAGTACAAATCGAAATTATAGACCCTCCTGTGTAGCGTATTCCACTTTCTCTTGTAATGTACTTTGAAGTTGTTTGGCCATTTGCTTTCGGGTGGAAGATGCAGCCCATACTTTACCGTTCGATTCATTATCGAATCGGAGAAAGAGAATGTAACTTTTTCGAACGCTGCTCATTTCAATGGTTTGCACCCCTCCAAGCCTTGGAAATTGCTTGCTGAATCAAGCTCCTATGTTAGTGCGCTTTTGAAGTAGCTTTCTGCTCCTGTTTTTACAAAATGAGAGACTAAAACCGTAAATTTTTGAATGCCTGTTTTTTAAGTAAGTGGATAGCCTCGTAGTTGAGGCTACTCACATTAGTTGGTTCGATTCACTTAAGCTTTTTCAGCAACAGATCTGCGACTAGTTCGGCTGAAGCTGGATTTTGACCGGTTATTAGAAGTCCGTCCTCCAAAGCGTAGGGGCTCCAATCCTCACCCTTCGAATAGATGCCGCCATTTTCCACGAGCATGTCTTCAACAGAAAATGGAACAATATCTGTGAAATTTACTGCTGCCTCTTCTGAGTTGGAGTACGCTGTCACCTGCTTCCCTTGGACCAAAGAATTTCCTTTTTCATCCTTAGTATTTTTGAAGATAGCTGGGGCATGACAAACTGAAGCTACTGGCTTATCGCTTTTATAAAATGATTCGATTAACATAATGGAAATAGAATCATCTGCAAGATCCCAGAGAGGACCATATCCACCACTGTAGAAGATGGCATCATAATCTAGGTGATTCACAGCTTCCAATTTGATGGTTTTTGAAAGTAGCTCTTTGGTTCTCTGATCAGCACTAAAACGTTGAGTTGATGCGGTCTGAAAATCAGGAAGCTCACTTTTTGGGTCAATGGGTGGGTTTCCCCCTTGAGGTGAGGCGAGAGTAACCTCAACGCCTTGATCTGTAAAAAAATAGTAAGGTGCAGCAAATTCCTCGAGCCAAAACCCGGTTTTCATGCCAGTGTCTCCTAAGTCACTGTGACTGGTCAATACGAGTAGAACTTTCATAGTTTCTTCTTGATTCACAATTGGTTGTTGTGATGCCCCATTCTCTTTTGTGTTTGATCTACAAGCAATAAGCAGAGCTATTCCGATTAATAGTGTGTTTCGCATGGCAATTGATTTTTTGTTTTCACAAACGTAGTTTCGTTGCTTTTCCAAAAAATTGATGTATGGTAAGAAAGAACTTACGTAGTCAATTCTTTGCGAATTCGGCTCAGACTCTCAGTAGTAATTCCAAGATAGGAGGCAATGTGATAGTTTTTTACTAATTGTTCTACCTGTGGATATGATTTTAGGAATGATAAATAACGCTCTTTGGCAGGTAAGGCAAGATTTTCAAGAGTCCTTCTATGAAAAGCTTCCATTCTCCTTTCCAGCTTCTTTCTAAAATAAGTTTCAAATGAAGGAATGGTCTTGTACAGTTGTTCCATACTCTTTCTTGACATAAGGTATAGCACGCTGTCTTGAATGCACTCGATATTCATCATGGCCTCTCCAGTCGAGAAGATCGCTGTATAGTCACTTATCCACCAGTCTTTAATCGCAAATTGCAGTGTATGATCTCTACCTGACTGGTCGATGTAGAAGCTTCTCAGGCAGCCGTTGTGTACATAGTGAGTGTTTTTGACAAGCTGCCCCTTCTGAAGGAGCAGATCACCCTTTTTCAACTCGAATCTCTTCAAATTGGCCCCAATTGCCGTAAGCTCGGATGAAGTAAAAGATGTATTCTCAAAGACTTCCTGGAGTATGACTTCTTCCATTGTTATCTATACTACTCAGGTTATTGGATATTGTTATTTCTTTTTCGGAATAGATTTAGAAGGCAATGTTATGGTCCTCTATGGTAAGTAGTTAAAAAGGGCTGCGATCATTGCAAATGACCACCCGGTAGCCGTCCAGGTCTTCAAAAGTCTGTGAGCCACCTTCCCAGTAGGGGTTAAATGACTTTACTTTCTTGAAATCGGACTTAACAATACGGCCAATAGCAGAATCATAGTCTTTTGAATCAGGTACGTAAAATACCAGCAAGTTTTCCTTTGAGGGAGCTCTGCCTGCTGGCTCAGAATCATGGACCGTAAATTCCAGGTGGTAGACATGATCGGGATGTCCGACCATACGCCCACTGAAGTTGTCATGACGGTCGAAGCTACCAAGTACCTTGAAGCCTAAGCCATCTACGTACATGTTTGTGATGCCTTCCAAATCATTGGTGGATCGGCAGATACGGATTTTTGCGTGTCTTGGGATCATTTCTGACTGATTACTATTCGAAGCTGTTTCGTTCTTCAATCTGGTCGCTGAGGTATTGGACAAATTCGTATTGATTGCCATCAGAATCTGCGAAATAATCACGAATGCGGAACTTCTCAACCTGCTTGGGGTAGTCGCGCTGATAGCCTGCGGCTAAAAGATTTGTAGCGATGGATTCCACATCATTGACCACAAACCCAAGGTGATTAATACCAGAAGAATCGTAATTACGTGGCACTTTGTTCGCTTGATCAGTTGCCTTATTCAATGCGATGTAAGTGGTATCATCCCCAAAATGTACCCATTCTCGCAGGTCGTGTCCGCCGCCCCTTACTTTGAAATGAGGAAAGGCGGTTTGAAAGAACTTTATTGCTTCCTTAAGGTCCTTTACTGTGATGTTAGCGTGCTCCAGATAAATGCGTTGTGTCTTCATGATCTTTGTGTTTAATTCTTGACTACAAAGGTGAGATCATGAAAGAAGTGATAAAACGGACTTTCGTCTAAAAGTGACACTGTACCATCGTACAGGTAGCGGGTCTAGATCGTGAGCAAACCTCGTTTCAAACCGATATCGACGGCTTCAGTCCGGGTGCTCGCATGCAGTTTGGACAGGATGGAGGTGACGTGAAACTTGACTGTCCGTTCCGAAATGTAAAGCTGTTCCCCAATCTGAGCGTTTGTGCTGCCTTGTCTGATCAAACCTAACACTTCCAGTTCACGCTTGGTCAACGGGAGTGTGGGATAGTGAAATTCCTTGGAAGTGGGGAATTGTTCTTGTTCTTCGACTTCTTGGTTCATTTCAGCCAGTTGCTCCTGAAGTATTTTGACCCTGTTTTGGACATCTATTAGGGTAATGTCCCCTGCCTCAAGCTTGGCAACCAGGTCGTCGAGTTCTGGTTGAAATACTCGTTGTAGTACTTTTTTAAACTGAGATTCGGAGGGGTCTCCTGTGGTCTGATAGGACTGTTGCAATCTCGTGCGAGCAATCGCTGCGGAGATCAATTCACTGATTGTATTTAGTACTGCAAGTTCCTCATTATCGAGTTGCCTTGACTCCTTGCTTAGGAGATTCATTAGGCCTACTTTTTGATCCTCGATCCAAAGAGGGATAGTGGCGTGAAACTTCAGTCCCTTAGTATCTCTGTTGATGTTTTCAAGCCTGGAACATTTGATTTCACTGATGTTAACTGCCTGATCCATGTCATCAGATAAGTACTGCTTGATGCAGTAACACCAGCCAGATAGTCGCTCAGGATGCTGACTTAGTGCCAGGGGCAATTGATATGAAGCGGCCAGATATACGGATAGCTGGTCTGGTGCACTTAGCCAAATCCAGCCGGTTTCAAGCGCAAGCATCTCCACTGTTTTTTCTAACGCCAGATTCAACGCTGCAGGCAAGGAAATCTCCTTGTTAAGTCCGCTTGCAATTTGGTAGAGATGGGTATAGGGGTTCTTTCCGCTCATGCTACATGGTCAGGCTTCCAGCTCTTTTCTAATAGCTTCTTTAGCAAAACTATCTGTCCCAGATGGTAATATCCGTGTTCAATCATGCCTTCAACGTTTCGCCGGTAGTCTCCATATTTCTCTTCCACAAAAACGGTGTCCAGTTTTTCACTCGACATTTGTTCTACATAATCTGCAAATCGATTTGCATTCGTGAACAAAGTCGTTTTCAATGCTTCCCAATCCGCTTCTGACTGCATCTGCGAGAGGTCAAAACTAAATCGATCCCGTATCTCTAGTTCACCACCTTCAAATACATTCAATACACCGGCAACGTAATAGTTTAGATGAAAAGTAAGCTTTGCGATCGTATTTAACCCACTTGTTTCTTTCTGCGCCTCGACCAATGAAAGATCCAACAATTGTTCTTGAACATTGGTGTTTGCAATCCACTTTCCATTCAGGAAGACTTCTCTAAACCTGCTTGCCAGACTCGATGAATTCATAGAACGATCAATTATCTCCGTCCAATAGTCTTCCAAGGCCACCTAAGACAGAGCCTTCCCCTTTTGAA
Source organism: uncultured Roseivirgaceae bacterium (assembly GCA_964591785.1). GTDB lineage: Bacteria > Bacteroidota > Bacteroidia > Cytophagales > Cyclobacteriaceae > Ekhidna. The sequence continues at coordinate 23,267 of CAZQDI010000007.1, read as the reverse complement.
GATCCTCCGGCCTTAGGTGCATGTTGGATGATCCGGTCAGCTAATCTAGAAAATGGGAGACTTTGCAGGTATACCTTGCCAGTCCCTCTAAGTGTTGCCAGAAACATACCTTCACCCCCAAAAAACATTGATTTCAGATTGCCGACCCGCTCAATGTTGTAATCCAAACTGTCATCAAAAGCCACGATACAACCTGTGTCGATGAGCAACGTTTCATTCGTTAGATTTTTCTCAATCACGGTCCCACCCGCATGTAGAAAGGCAAGCCCATCTCCACTCAGCTTTTGAAGAATGAAGCCCTCGCCTCCAAAGAACCCGGCGCCCAACCGTTTGTTAAAGGCAATGGAAACTGAAGTGCCCAGGGCGGCACATAAGAACGCATCTTTTTGGCATAGAATACTGTTCATCTGGCTTAGGTCTACAGGGACAATAGAACCAGGATACGGAGCGGCAAAACTCACCTCTTTTTTACCGTGTCCTACATTCGTGAAATGAGTCAGGAAGATCGATTCACCCGTCATTGCACGTTTACCAGCGTCAAGTAGTTTTCCAAAGATCCCTTTATCCGGCTGGGAGCCATCTCCCATTTTGGCTTCAAAGGAAATTCCTTCGTCCATCCAATTCATGGAGCCCGCTTCGGCAATGACGGTTTCCTGTGGATCCAGTTCGATGGCTACCACCTGCATATCATTTCCGTGGATGGTGTAATTGATCTCGTGTGAATTCATGATTGGCTTGTGTTTTTATTGTCAATGATGTTGATTTACGAAACTAGGGATAAAGCAAATGGAACAAAAATGAATGCAGTCTCAGTCCTTCCTTTTTAGCACCCACCACCCAAACTTTAATATAAATGCCGAAGTGTGAAACATCGTCCGGGTATTCCAGTTAATAGGCCTGTTTAAGTCATCAATCTGGGACTCACTTTGAAAAATCGCACTCCAAATGAATGATCGAAAAACCACCAATATTTTGTTAATGATTATTGCAGTGCCTTTGGTATTTTACTTGCTTCAGGTGCTCTCTTTCATTTTCATACCCCTGGTTTCTGCGATGTTTATCTCGCTGCTATTCCTACCGTTAATGCGTTGGCTTAAGAAAAAAGGAGTGCATAAATTTCTTTCGGTCGGTCTGGTGATGTTAATCATGATCGTCTTTTTCAAGCTGGTGGGCGAGTTACTTCAGCTCTCGAGTCGGGAGATTTTGGCAACGGACAGTGCTTTTTTCGACAAGGCAAAAAACAAGCTAATGGCATTGATTGTGAATGTAGAAACCTTCTTCGGTGTGAATTTCCTGAAGGGGGAAGATATTTTAGGGTCTTTTGTTCAAAAAGAAACGGTAACCAAGAGCTTGGCACCAACGGTGGGGTTCCTTACGAATACCCTATCCATGACCCTAATGACCTTTTTTTTTGTGGTCCTGCTGTTGTCGGGTTCCATCGACATGCAGAAGGTGCTCAATGACATTCTGCTCCGACAGCCAGTCTCATCTGTAAAGACTTTTATGAAAGTCGAAAAAGAACTTATACGGTTTGTCAAAGTCAAGTTCTTTGTAAGTCTGATGACTGGACTTGGCATTGGGCTGGCTACTTGGGGTTTTGGAGTTAGCTTCCCAATTTTCTGGGGTTTATTTGCTTTTGCAATCAATTTCCTGCAGATGATTGGATCAGTGATTACCGTGGTTTTACTGACAATCTTTGCTTTTGTAGAAATCGAGGCCGGATCCACACTGATCTTTTTTGTGTTGAGCATCACAGGGGTCCAGACACTTTTTGGCGGCGTGCTTGAGCCGATTTTTATGGGAAAATCATTTTCCATTAATGTGATTGCAATTTTGATCATGCTGATGCTATGGGGCTTCATTTGGGGGATACCCGGGTTGATCATGTCGATACCGATTACGGTCTTTCTGAAAATTCTCTTCGAGCAGTTTGAAGGGACCAAAATCATTTCAGAGTTATTATCTGGAAACCCTGGAGCCGGAAGGACTGCCGAACTTTAGCTTGAGACATAAAAAAGGCAATGACTTCAGTCATTGCCTGCCATTTCAAAGCGGATAATTTTAATTCATGGTCTCATCAAGGAAGGCATCCACGTCCTCTTTGAATTTTTTCATTGAAGGTCCATGAGTATACATCATATGACCGGCCTCATAGTACTTCATGATGATGTTCTTCTTCAGTTTTGGATCAAGTCCCATGTGATTGATCGAATGCTCTACACCATAAAATATGGTAGCCAAATCGTAGTATCCATTCAGGATTAGAATTTTAAGATTTGGATTACGCTTCATTGCTGAAGTCATATCAGGCAACGTACTCACTGCCACTTGTGCATTCCAGATTACATTTCCGCCATGATTCCAATCCCATTTAAAGCCTTTTCTGCTACCTGAGCTAGTGGTATAGGTCAAGTCTTTCCGAACATTCAGGTCATTATATAAGTAGTCCTTAAAGGCTGCAATGTAGGGGGTGGAGATGGCATCACTTTGTGGATCTGTAAAGGCAAATTGCGACAAGGGATCCTCATTAACACCTGTGAAGCGAGAATCAAGTCTACCAACAGTTTCGCCCTCTTCCCTCAGCAACTCCTGGAAGTATTCACCATTTGTTACTCGTAGGTCTGCCTTGAGCCAGTAGTCCGCACTCAACCCTGAAAGGTCAGCCAGTTTTTGGGACAGCGACGTCTTTTCGTCCTTGTCAATCTGGTCTCCTTTCAGTAGGGCAGGGGCGTACTCTTCTTCTGTAAAGGTTCTAACTCCCTCTAAAAAAGCTTCAAGACTTTCTTTCTTGTCGGCAACTTTATTGTGATACCAGGCGGTTGCGGCGTAGGTTGGGAAATGGATCAAATATGCTACATCGTCACCAGGACCAAACAGCAAGTGCTGTAAGTCAAAGACTGCTGAAACCATAATCACTCCATTCATGGCAATACCTTTATCCTGGAGGTGCTTAACTAACCCGGCATTTCGAAAGGTTCCGTAGCTTTCACCCAGTAGGTATTTAGGGCTATTGTATTTTCCGGTTCTGATTAGAAACTGCTCGATAAATAATCCAATGCTTCGGATGTCCTGGTCCACCCCCCAGAAATCTTCCCACTTCGCTTCGCCAATGGGTCGGCTGAATCCAACTCCTACCGGGTCGATCATGACGAGGTCTGCCTTATCCAAAATAGAAAACTCGTTGTTCACCACTTGATACGGGGCAGGCCTGGTATAGCCTGGGTCGTTGATGACGATTCGTTTCGGCCCTAAGATGCCAAAATGCAGCCAGAAGGATGCTGACAGCGGCCCACCATTGAAAGCAAATACGATGGGGCGGTTTCGGTCATTGCTCTTTTTATAGTGTGTAAAGCCAAAAAGGGCAATGGGGTTATCGTTCTCATCCCGAAGCTGTATTGTGCCTGTTTCTGTCGCCAGGTTATGGGTTTTTCCATTGATCGTCACAGATTGCGTTGAGGAGAAGATCTCTCCCTCCGGGATCTTTTTCATCTGCTCTTCCTGAGACCAGGCAAACTGGACAACAAAAAAAGCTATGAAGGTCATTCGAATGTGGTTTTTCATCTGTTTGGTATTAAGGTTAGGTTTTATTGAAATTAATCGTATTTGAAATGATATAGTCTTGGTTAATTGCTGCTATCGATGTAGTACCTGCCAGTTTCATGTCTCGGATCAACTCTGTTTTCAGAAGCTCTAATGCTAGCTCAACACCTTGTTGGCCCAGTGCTCCCAGTCCCCAGCAATAGGGCCTGCCTACGCAAACGGCAGTAGCACCGATGGCTAATGCTTTGAAGATGTCAGTTCCCCTTCGAATACCTCCATCGATCAATACGGGAATAGCTCCCTGGACTTCATCGACTATTTCAGGGAGACATTCGATGGTAGATCGGTTACTTTCCAACTGTCTCCCGCCATGATTCGAAACTACGATCCCATCCACACCTCGTTCTACTGCGATTTTAGCATCTTCTTTGGTGACGATCCCTTTAAGTACAATCTGCATATCGGTATTGGATCTAAGCCAATCTATCATGTCCCAGGTCATACTTGGGTCATAAAAGGAGACACCTTCTGGAAGAATATCTTTGAAGTTTCCCATCTTAAGTCGGCCGGACTCGACCCAATCCAGCAGTAAAGTGCCAGGGTCCTCCCGATTGCCTAATTCCGGTGTATCAACGGTGAGGAAGCAAACATCACATCCAGCATGTGCGGCCTGATCGAGCAGTTTGCTGGTGACTGTGCGGTCTGTTGACGGGTAAAGCTGAAACCAGAGGTCAGCGCCAGAAGCCTTTACAATTTCATTGATGGAAAAGTTAGATAATGAAGAGGCAATCATTTGGTGCTTCTTGTTAACAGCAGCCTTTGCTGTGCCTATTTCTCCTTCTTCATGGAAAAACTGCTGAAGTGCCACCGGACTGAGGATAATTGGGTTATCCAGGGTCTTTCCAAAAAGTTGAACGCTGGTGGATACCTCCCTTACATCGATCAACCTTCTGGGTCGGATTTGAATCTGCTGATACATTTGATGATTGGCCTTCATAGTAAATAAATCGTCAGCTCCACCATTTAGATAGCTAAGTGCGTCTTTCTCCATTCTTTGGCTAGCTAGTTGGGCTAAATCAAATATGTTTTTCAGAAGCGATGAGTCAATTTCAGAATTCACTTTTCATTTGTTTAGGGACAACCCATTTGCAGAACCCTTCTGAAGAGGACCGGACCATTTCCGCCCATGGATCCAAACCACAAGAATTCCATCTGCAGCGACTAATGTTAACTGCTAATCAGAATGGCTCGACCTCCTCTTAGGAAGTTGTATTCATTATCCAAGATACATGCTATTGATTTATTTACTGAATTTCCTAGCTTCGTGATGGTCAATCTCCTATGAATACGCTCGGCAATCCCTTTCAGTTTGAAGTGGTCTACAAGCAATATTTTTCATCGCTTGTCGGATTTGCATTTCAATATGTAGAAAGTAGTGAGATCGCTGAAGATGTGGTGCAGGATGTATTTGGAAAAATCTGGAATCAGTCAGAAGCAATCGACATTCGCACAAATGTAAAATCCTACTTGTTTGGTGCTGTGCGGAATGCCTGTCTCAATCATTTGAGGCACGAAAGGGTCAAGCAAGTGCATGTGGAAAGAAACTCAGGTGAGGATGCTGAGGTCGTCGATTTCATGGAAATGGATGAGTTGCAAGAACTGATCCAGCACACCTTAGACCAACTGCCGGAGAAGCGCAGGCAGGTCTTTGAGTTAAGTCGCTTTGAAGGAAAAAAATATCAGGAGATTGCAGAAGAGTTGGAGATTTCGATTAAGACGGTAGAGACTCAAATGAGCCGTGCGCTGAGGACACTGCGCGAAGCGGTTGGGAATTATTTGATTTGGTTGATTGGTTTGACATTGATGTTTTTTTTAATGGCCTGTCAGGGTCAATTGTAAGTTATGTGTCGCAATGGTATATAGGTGAATCTGAACAAAAACGATAGCGAACTGGAAGGCATCCTATTCCAGTATTTTAGGAAGGAACTCTCATCTGCCGAAAGGGAAGAAGTAGAGGATTGGCGGAAGTTGGAACCCGATAATCAAGACTTGTTTGATGAATACCGATTACTCTTTTTGGATATGAAAGGGTTAACCTATTATCGCAAGCTTGAGACCCCTGCAGACCAGTCCTGGGATCGGTTCACGAAAGACCACAAGATCGCTCCACAGCGAAAGCTTATTCCGATGTCAACGGTGTTGCGGATTGCTGCAAGCATCATCGTGGTGCTTTCTGCAGTAGTGTTTGTGATGCAATATCAAACTCAGCCTACAGCAATGATACTTGCTGATTTGACTGCTGTGGAGACAGTACAGTTGCAGGATGGTTCAGATATTACACTCAATGAAGGTGCCGTTTTGACCTATACCGAACCTTTTCAAAACAATGAACGACGAGTACGATTAGAGGGAAATGGCTTTTTTGATATTGCAAAGGATCCTGAAAAACCATTTGTAGTGCAGGCACAAGAGGCGGAGGTACGGGTATTGGGTACCCAGTTCTATATTAATCAGTCCGAAGATTTGGTCGATCTTAAAGTAGAGGAAGGAAAAGTGCTGATCTCCTTCAATGACCAGCACGAGATTGTAGAGGCGGGTGAGTCGCTGTCCATCAATCTAAAACAAAAACTATTTTCGGTTCCAGGAACGGATAAGACAGGACTGGATACCTTCTGGAAGACGCGACGCCTGGTATTTGACCTGACTACAATCGAGGAGGTTATAGCTACGGTCAATCAGGCATATGGTAGCACCTTGCAGGTAGAAGGGTCGACGGAAGCATGTGCCCTTACGGTCATCTTTGAAAATGAGTCTTTCGAAAATGTGCTTGAGATCATCTCAAACACTTTAGGCTATGAGGTGATCGAAGAGCAAGATGCGATAATCCTGAGAGGAAATGGGTGCGATTAAACAATTTGCTTGCTTGCTATTTTTGTGTTCAGCTGCTCTTTGCCATGGACAGGTGGATCAAGCTGTGACCATCACGTTTGAGGACCACGCACTACTGGATGCGCTTGCCATGCTGGACGAGGCCACAGAGCAGCAGCTTTCATTCAACCCACAAATACTCCCTCAAGAGCGAAGGATCTCCAAGTCATTTAGATCTGAGCCTGCCGAGGAAATCCTGATCGAACTACTTGGCACTAACTATGAATTGAAGCCTATCGGGAATTACCTGATTATCCAGAAAAGAGTGACCGTTAAAAAGAAATCTACCATTAGCATCGCTGGTGGCATCAAAGATGCGGTTACCGGCGAGGATCTGCAAGATGTTTCCATCTACGAGATCAACACATTGGAATCTACCCTAAGTAATGAGATGGGAGAGTTCGAGCTAAAGGCCAAAACTGGTTCTGAGGTAGCGACTTTCTTAATCAGCAAGGAAAACTACCAGGACACCATCATTCAAATCACAAACCTTCAGCAGTTTCAAGCTCCAATTTCCCTGAAAGAGGAAAAGGAGTCCAGGTTAGGCAAGGCCATACGAGATCAGGTTCGCGTATTTTCGAACGGACTGGCTAAGTTGTTTACCTCTGATAAAGTGATCAAAAATGCACGGAATGTCAACATGGTAGATGCCCGAATGTTCCAGATCTCTCTGGTACCGTCGATTGGAACAAATCGTAAGATGAGTAGCCAGATCAAAAACAAAGCTTCGCTGAATGTGCTGGCAGGGTACAGTTACGGGGTTCAAGGTTTCGAGCTGGGTGGTATTTACAACATCGATCGTGAAGAGGTGAGAGGGGTTCAAATTGGCGGTTTTGGCAACACGGTAGGAGGTGAAGTGCATGGGTTGCAGATGGCGGGGTTCATAAACACCACAAGTGATTATGTAAAGGGGACTCAGATCGGCGGATTCATCAACGTGGCTTCGGACAGTGTCAATGGATTTCAGATGGCCGGTTTCACCAATCTCACCAAGGAAATTAAAGGTTTTCAAATTGCTGGTTTTAACAACCACACCAAAAAATCAGCCGGCTTCCAACTTTCCGGATTTATTAACACGACAGAAGAAATGGATGGATTTCAGCTAACCGGATTTGTCAATGTTGCCAGAGAAGTCCGTGGATTGCAAATGAGTGTCGTGAATATTGCTGATACCGTAGCTTCAGGAATACCTTTCGGGTTGCTGAACATTGTCTGGAAGAATGGTCTCCTATCACCTGGCTTTGAGTCAGATGACGTGGTTCCTTATCGATTTACCTTTCGGTCTGGGATTGATAAGTTCTATACAGTGCTTTCCATTGGAGCCGACCCCGGAGATCATTGGAGTTTGGGAGTGGGTTTTGGTTCTAAGCTTTTTACCTCTGAGAAAAAGAAATTTCACTTAAATCCAGAGCTTCGTTGGGTCAATCTGGCAAAAGGTAGCCCCAACGGAAATGCTAACAACTACCTGGTTCGCTTCAATTTTAATCTAGGGTATGAGCTGTTTAGACGGCTGACCATCACGAGTGGTCCCGCCGTGACTTATTACATTACCAATCAACTGGATGAAGATACTAACCCTGAAATAGCGATCGCGAATAATCCAATCATTGACAATCTGATTGGAAACAGTCGGCACCAGCTTTGGATTGGATATACGTTCGGAGTCAATTTCTAGAGGTAGTAATTGACAAAATTTTATTTGTTCCCTGGAGGTCATGATCATTTCCTGCAATATTTTATTCTGTTCTGGGCTAAAATACTTCGTTCTGGGGGTGATAGTACCCTTCCTTGGGCGCTATTGACCCCTCCTGGGTCCCAGGAAATGTAGATATGACGTCGGGAGGGCTTTTTCTGCGGTTTTGGAGTTTTTTTGGTAAGATCTACGAATAGCCTGCTGCTGAGCCTGTTCAATAACTTCTTCAATCACGTCATTCTTTCGTTGCTTAAAAAAACTCAACTTTTTTTTCAGTGCCTTGTCAGGGTACACTGCCAGTGAGGGTTCTCAGCTTCAAAACGAAATAAAAAAGTATCAAAAATGAAAACTCAAATCGTAACAAAAGTATTAATGGCAGTAGTAGTCCTAAGCATGGGCTTCGCTGCAAGCAGCCAAGGCATTGATGGAAAGGACGTCAAAAAATTCCAGGCCTCCCTGGTGTATCCAATCGGATCCAATGGACAAAACAGTCCGCAGATTTCCAACGATATTTCATTCAACCTAATCGCTGGATATAGCGGCGGGGTTAGATCCTTTGAACTCGGCGGAATTTATAATGTGGTAGATGGCAGCGTCAACGGTGCGCAGATCAGCGGTTTCGGAAATGCAGTGCGTGGGGACGTAAGTGGCTTTCAACTGGCAGGCTTTCTCAATACGAACAAAGGAAAACTCGACGGTTTTCAGGTTGGTGGATTCTCAAATCTGATTTGGGATGATGTCGATGGCACTCAGCTGGCTGGTTTCATGAATACTGCCAAGGGCAATGTTGATGGTATTCAGGTTGCCGGGTTCTTGAATATCGCTACAGAAAACGCAAAAGGTCTGCAGTTAGCTGGATTTTCTAATGTCGCCAACGACACTGACGGTGCACAAGTTAGTGGCTTCATTAACCGGTCAGGTGACCTCACAGGAGCTCAAGTGGCAGGGTTCATCAATAAGGCCAGGGAAGTCAGAGGGGTACAACTTAGCGTGATCAATATTGCGGATTCTGTGATTACCGGAACTCAGGTGGGCCTTGTGAATATTTCCAAAAATGGGTTACTTTCTCCAGGGCTGGAATCTGATGATGTCATCCCCTATGGGATCACCTTCCGGTCTGGTCAAGAATCGTTTTATACGGTATTGTCTGTTGGCCTGAAACAGGATGAGTACTGGGCAATTGGTGCTGGTTTGGGATCAAGGCTTACTTTTTCCCAAAAATCAAACGTATTTCTGAATCCAGAATTAAGGTATCAAAACTTGCACAAGGGGAAGCTCAAAGATTACCAAAATAACAATTTGGTACGTCTCAACTTCAATATTGGATACGAGTTGAATAAGCACCTCTACCTAACTGCCGGACCATCGGTCAATTTCTTCCATACCCGAAATCTTGACGAGAATGGGAATCCCAAGATCAACCTAGTGAATAGTCCTGCCTTGGATGAACAAAGCCGGGGCAACAATTACCAATTGTGGATCGGATACAACATTGGTATTGGATTTTAAACTATCATTTTAAGCAACTCAATTTACTGCAATACAAAAATGGAAACGCAAAAAAGCTATCATTCGCTACTGTTCTATTTGATTTTGGCTATTGTGCTGCTGCTTTCAAGTCTGGAGAGTACAGCGCAGGACTTTTCTCAAACCATCAAGGGACAGATCATTGATCAGGACTCAAACTCACCGCTCATCGGCGCAACCATTCAAGTGGTTGGATCAGATCCCATCTTAGGAAATATTACGGACATTAATGGCAACTTTCGTATCTCCGGAGTACCTGTCGGACGGGTAAATCTGAAGATTACCTATGTAGGGTATGAGGAAAAGTTCATTCCAAACCTATTGATTACCTCGTCGAAAGAGGTGATACTAAATGTTGCAATGAAGGAGTCTTTTGAAAGCCTCAACGAGGTGGTCATTACTGCGAAAAAGGATAAGTCGGAGGTGCTAAATGAAATGGCCTTGGTGAGTTCACGGTCGTTTTCTGTGGAGGAAACCAAACGATTTGCTGGCTCCTTCAACGATCCTGCACGTCTGGCTTCTGCCTTTGCTGGGGTGACTAACTCTCCCGAAGGGAACAACGATATTGTCGTCCGCGGGAATTCTTCAAAAGGGATTTTGTGGAGATTGGAGGGAGTGGAGATCCCTAACCCAAATCACTTTGCAAATGAGGGAGCAACTGGTGGACCGATCAATGCGCTAAGTAGTAACATGCTAAGTGATTCAGACTTTATGAGCGGAGCGTTTGCTCCAGAATATGGGAATGCACTTTCAGGAGTATTCGACATGAAGCTTCGGAGAGGAAATTACGATCGAACAGAACGCACGATTGGCTTAAGTACCTTGGGCCTTGATGCGGCAATCGAAGGGCCTTTAGGAAATAATAATGGCTCATACATTGCTAACTACCGATACTCTACGCTGGATTTAATTGACAGAACCGGCATCATGGACTTTGGTGGTGTACCGCGTTATCAGGATCTGACCTACAATATATATCTCCCGCTCAATAAGAAACATTTTTTGTCCTTTTTTGGCTTGGGGGGCATCAGTAGTATTTCCTCAATCGAGGAGGATGAGGTGACAGGCGAAAACCTGGACAATACTAAGTTTGAAACATCAATGGGAACCACCGGGGTCATCCACAATTTTTTGATCGACCAGGATTCTTACTTGAAATCATTCATTTCCCTTTCGGGAACTACCCTAGGAGGATTTACACAATTACCTACTGAGGAAGACAACAATCAATTCTACGAAGTCTTCAATGGAGATTATACCCGTACCTTCCTTCGGGTCGGATCCACATATGGAAGGAAGTTTGATTCGAGAAATAAGCTGGAAGTGGGATTCGTACTTAGCCGAATCGGATTCGACATTCAGCAAAACTCTTATGATTTTGAGCAAGACCTCCTAAGAAATGAACTGAGCGACAAAGGGGCTACCGAACGAGTGCAGGGATTCGCCTCGTGGAAGTACCGGATTGCTGAAGATCTGACCATGACCAGTGGGTTGCACTTCAATGGGCTCACGCTCAATCATACCTATAATCTGGAGCCTCGGTTCGGTGTGAGATGGGATTTTGTAGAAGGAAAAGCCTTAAGTTTTGGGGGTGGTCTTCACAGCAAGATGGAAAGTACTTCAGTGTACCTGTATAAGTTCCAACAAGAAGACGGAAGTATCACGCAACCGAACAGATCCTTACGAATGTCAAAAGCAGCCCATTTGGTGTTGGGATACGATCAAAAGTTTGGGCCGAATACGCACTTTAGATCGGAAGTTTACTATCAGCATTTGTATGATGTACCGGTAGAAGATGCTGCAAATAGTACCTATTCATTGCTAAATGAAACCGAGCAATACGATCCTCGTGTATTGGTTAACGATGGTAAGGGCAGAAATTACGGGGTGGAACTTACCCTCGAACAATACCTGCATGAAGGCTTCTATTACCTGACTTCAGCTTCTGTTTTCAATTCTCTTTACACTGCAAAGGATGGGATCGAACGAGAATCCGCCTTTGCAAGTAATTATGTATTCAATTTCCTGGGGGGAAAAGAATTCAAAGTTGGCTCAGCCGCCAAGAACAAAGTACTCTTCATCAACGCTAAGGTTTCGCTGATCGGGGGTAAGCGATATACTCCCATTGATCTGCAGGCCTCGATTGATGCGGGGGAAACGGTAAGACAGGAGGATCGCCCATTTTCTGCAAGATCTGACAATTTGTTCCTTCCGAATTTTTCAATCGGTACCCGAAGGAACAAGCCGAAGTCAACCCATGAGTTCAAAATTGACATTCAGAATGTTAGCAACAACCAAGCTGTCGTACAGGAGTACTACATCCAGTCTACCCAGACGATAGAAGAATCAACACAGCTTGGGATGTTTCCTACAATTTCCTACACCATTAACTTTTGATCTTGATATCCACCCCAAAAGCAGTTTTTTGGGGTGGATTGATTTTAGGAAAAGTAAAAGGAGCTACCTTGAGTTGGGTAGCTCGACGCGGTTCTTGAAAATGGTGGTGTCTTTTGAATTTTTAGGACCCAACGCTTGTCTTGTTCTGGCTGATCGGTGTCTTCGATCAGCTCAAAGTTCAACTTCTCAGTGTAGAAGGAAATTGCTTCTTCACAATCCGAAACTACCAGGGTGATATGAACGATAGCTTGTTTCAAAAAAAGGGTGGCTATGGTTCATGGCTATAAATTAGTAATGACTGGCCAACAATTTCTTTGCTCGTTTTGATACAGAATTACGCGGGTCTTCCTGAAGTCGCTTCAATTGTGGCTCTAGCCAGGTTTGCAATTCTTGATCAGATTTTGCCCACTTAGCAAGGGTCTCCATCGAATTGTTAAGTACGATCCAGTCCGGCTCTTCTACCAAATTGGTTTTGACAATTGCTTTGGCTTGTGTGAATTGTAGTGGGGTAAAATCCTTATCAAGCATTGCAAACAAACTAGCCAAGGTCCATTTCGTTGAAGGTTGATTGATTTGAGATATTTCGTTCAGAAAACGGTCAAGATAGGGAATAAGCAGCTCTTTTTTAACCTTACAAATCCGTTTCATTGCATTCGAAACCCGTAGTCGAACGATTTCGTCTTCACTAAAGTAGCAATGAAAGAGTTCGTCGAAGTACGTGTGCTCAGCCAGTATTTCTTCTACTACTTCGATGGTGTTTCCAAGGGAGTTGGGATGACCTCCAGTCAGTCTTTCTTCAAAGTTTTGCATTTTTAGGGTTTGGGTTTAGTCGTAAGATTAAGAAAAAAGCGTGGTTTCAATAGCAGCTATGACGCCCAAAATACCTCCACGCACGCCCATTTCTTATGATTCCAAGTCAGAGATAGTGTTTACTGCGGCATCGGAGTATAGAAGAATTGCTCCAATACTACCTTTCCATCCACCACCTTATAAACGCATATTTCGTCCATGTCAATAGCTTGTGGAGCACCTTTAAACTTCACCTTCGACTTCATTGTACAGGTAAAGTGATCTCCTGCTACGATTGGGTCAGAAATGGTGCCATCTAGAAATTCTTCCACCATTTCGTTCCATTTTTTTCCTTTTTCAGCGAGTTCGTCAAATCCCTGGGCCACCGGCCAAAGGCTGCCTTCGGGCTCCTTGCTTACGATTTCGGGTGAAAAAAGCGTTTGATAGACCTCATCATATTTGCCTTCTCGGCAGAGACTAATGAGTTGATTGGCTACTTCTTGAGTTGTCATGATATGTGTTGTGTTTTCAAATGTGAAACAAAGAAAAAAAGAGCAGTGTCAGCCCTATGTCACTCTTTTTTCGACAGGTTAATTTTTTCGCCACATGACACCTCGCCAGATGTGGATATTTTTACAAGTCTTATGCGAACCTACCTGATCGGTTGTTGTATTTGTTTATTGGTCGTTTCGGCCAGGAGTCAGTTTCTGGATTTGGCTCGACTTGAGCATACCTATGTGCCTGGTACTAATGCTAATTTTGAGTATCAGCGGACTAGGTTCGTTTTCAATTATCCTTTTAAGTTAAAGGAGGGCGCTTACCTTTTTAGTGGCATTGATTATAGCAACATCCGATTTCGGTTTCATGAAGAAGTAGATTCGTTTGATAAGAATGAAACCGACGATTTTACCCTAATCGACTTAAACCTTACTTACACCTTCGCTCTAAAAAATGACTGGCGCTTTGCATTACAGGTTTCTCCGGGGGTCAGCTCAAATTTTGAATCAGGCTTTGAACGCAACGATTGGGTTTTTTCCAGTATTGTGGCATTTATCAAGGATAGAAAAGGCTCGGACAAAGTAAAGAAGCCAAACAGAATCATTATTGGAGCAGCATATTCAGGTAGCGGGGGAGTTCAGTTTCCCATTCCTTTCATCCGATATTATCGAAAATTTCACCCGAAATGGTCCTATAATATTGGTGCACCGATCTCTAATTTACAATGGCATGCTTCTGAAAACTTTAGGTTTAAACTTTTTGCCACCTTAGATGGTTTCAATTCCAATCTCCAGCGTGAGCAAGTGACGAGTTCTGGGGAGCGTGCAAATCGCCTTCGATTGAATATGTTGTTAGCAGGAACCCGATACGAATACAAATTTTCAGACCACATTGAATCCTTTGTCACAATTACGAGGTCCTTCAATGCCGTAGTTCAGCTACGAAATGGCAGAGAACGAGTCCTCAGGCTTCCGGCAGATAACGTCATGCATTACCGTATTGGGCTTCGATGTAAAATCTAACGTGTCGCAAGTAACTACACTTACCTTCTTTCGCTATCAGGGTTTCTTCAATAAGGTATGGGCTTTTGGAATGATGCAATTTGCTCACCGACATTTGAAAAATCTACCCGGACTCCGCTTTTACAAACTTCTTGGTTCTGGGAAGGGCAATGGATTTAACCCCTGGCCGGATTTTTCGGTTTATTCCATATTGCAGGTGTGGGAAAACGAGCAAGATGCTGAAACCTTTGTAAGGTCTCACCCTTTGATGAACAACTATGAGCTCCATGCTTGTGAACGATGGTCCTTGTTTATGAAACCCATTAAGGTTCACGGCCTGTGGTCCGGAAGTAATCCGTTTCAACTGGAAGAGGAAATGCCCGAAGCAGCCCCTCATGTGGCTGTAATCACGCGTGCAACGATCAGGAAAAAGTTGCTGTGGAGGTTTTGGAGATATGTACCGACCTCCGAAAAACCACTATCTGAAAATGCAGGCTTGATCTATACCAAAGGGATCGGCGAGGTCCCATTTATGCAAATGGCAACTTTTAGCCTTTGGAGAGATGAAGAAGCGCTAAAAAGGTTTGCCTATGGAAGCAAAGAACATGGAAAAGCCATTCAGTTAACAAGGTCGTTGGACTGGTATAAGGAGGAGATGTTTGCTCGTTTCAAGCCTTACAAATCAATCGGCACTTGGAGAGGTCGGGATCCGCTCTTAGCTCCTGAGCGATTGAAGTAGCGCTTTCCTAAAAATCGGTTTATCTAGTGAGAACATTATTTTGAAGTCCTCCCAGAAGGTACTTTTTTCGTCCATGAATCGAAATAGCGATTCAACGGGTTGTTTGGTGTATAAGGTTTCGAAGATCTCTTCTCCCAAGTCGTTGCGTTGCTTTAGGACACTTAGAAAAACTCGATCATAGAACCGGTATCGGTTGGAGGCCACTCCACGCGAAGGGGTTTTTCCCTTCACCAAATTCCGAACGATCATGTTAGAATATCGACCCGCATTTTTGAACGAGTAGCCAGAAGATGGGCGCACCCAACCACCGGCAGTGCCGATCTTTGTGCAATGTTTGGAATGATGTTTTTTGAATGGGTAGGAAGACATCGGAATTTGTCCAATCTCTCGTTCAACAATCTTAAAATCTTTGATTCCCAAGGTTTTAGTAATGTATTGACTTAAGATTTCTTCATATTCTTTTTCTTCTAAAAGACTCTCATTGAACAAAGTAAATTCGATCAGAGCTGAATTTGGACTGAAGGGAAGCACATAGTTGAAGCTTGTTTGATCTTTCCACTTTATTCGATAATCCATGATGGTGATTTCATCATCATTGAAAGCTGGTTCAGGCGTCTCAATAAACCACCCAAGGAAATGTTGTACGAGCGAAACGTGTTGATCTTTTTTTTCATCAAACGCTTTGGGGATCCGGCTATCAAAGATGTGATCAGCAAAGTAGGTCTCCTTTACTCCTACAATTGTATGCTCGTTGATATCACAAATATCATCAGTGACCCACGTAAATTGTTGGGACAGATGAATCTGCTCCTTTGCATAGCGATAAAAGTCAGATGAACGAATGGTTTTGTATCGGTATTCTCCAAAAGGAATCGCATGCCGATGGTTTGAGGAATAAAATGCAGCATTGGCCCACTTCTTTGTTGCAATTTCATCCCACAAGCTTTCTCCTTTTTCCCAGAAAGACCAGGTTCTATCGTTGCTTTCTTTAGGATCCTTTTCAAGAATTAAGATTTTCCTACTATTGAGAGCAGGTTCAGATGCGATGTGCAAGGCCAGTTGCAATCCGGCTGCTCCAGCACCTACTATGGCATAATCATATGATGTGGTAGACATATACTGATGCAAAAAAAATCAGTTGTGCAATATAGAGGTTTATTGAAAATTGAAAGTTGATTTCTTTGATGGTCCGTTGGAATACGACATGCAGCATAGCTGAAATGGCCAACCATCCGACGTAGTTACTTGGAGGTATGAATCCGTTCTTCCAGTACCAAAACCCCAGATTGGCAGCATTTGGCTCGATGAAGAAATCGATAAAAACCATTAGGAAAGATCCTAACAGTACCTTTACCCAGGTACGAGTGACGAATTTCGAAGCGATACTACCGGTAATCAACACCAGCATTGCCCAGTTGACGCCGATTAAGAGTGGGACTCCATCTAATTTAATTCCCAGATTTTCTCCGTAGGTGTAATTCCCAAAGGGAAAACCGTAATGAACACCACACCATTCGGCAAACATCCCGACTGCAAAAAAGGAATAGACCACCCCTACTTGTGAAAGCGATTTCAAAGGCCAGGCCAGTAATAATAGGATGAAACAAATGCCAAGATTTAGCGGTGTTTTCTCCAGAAACCAGTCCGTGAAGCCCAGGAATATTCCGATAATTCCACTGATGTGAAACAACCATATCAGTCCGACCGGAAGATGATTTTTGGAAAGTATTGAACTAATGGAGTGCATCTGATTCCGGAATTAAGTCACAAACAATTTTGGCCGAAAGTAGGCAAAGTGGGATGCCTCCGCCTGGATGGGCCGAACCGCCGCAGAAGTACAAGTTCTTGATTGAAGATGAAAAATTTGGGTGCCGAAGAAAAGCTGCAAATTTTGAATTGCTGGAGGTCCCGTATAAAGATCCTTCGTGAGAACGGGTATCAACTTCAATTCGCACCGGATCTAAAATCTCTTCTGCTTCTATCAAACTTGCTATATCTACTTTGAGTATTCTGTTAAGCTTTTTAAGGATAGATTGTTTGGCCATTTGTGTCAGTTTTTTCCAATCTTGGCCTTTGTTACTTGGGGCGTTGATCATCACGAACCAGTTCTCGCCGCTGGCGGGGGCATGCTCACTTTCCTTTTTGCTCGTGATGTTGAGATAAATTGTTGGGTCATCAATCAGGGAATGCTTCTTGAAGATGGCCTCAAACTCTTGCCGATAGTTGTCTGAAAAAAAGATATTATGAAGTCCTAACTCGCTGAAAGACCTGTTGATCCCCCAGTAGAAGATCAGCGCAGAGCTCGAACGTTCCTGTTTTAAGGTTCTGCTTGGTTTCTTGGCTTTCTTAAGAATCGTCTGATAGGCTGAAAAGATGTCCATATTGCACACTACTAGCTCGGCTGGAACTGTTTTCCCGTGCGTAGAGATCCCTTTAATAACCCCTTTTTCCAGGAGTACCTCCTCGACTTCAGTATTGAAAGTAAACTGAACTCCCTTCGCCACAGCAAGTCGGTATAGGCTTTGCGAAATCTCGTGCATGCCCCCCTTAGGATAGAAGGTACCAAACTGCATTTCAAGCTGCGGGATTAGTGACATGATGCCAGGTGTTGAGTATGGATTTGATCCGTTATAGGTAGCGTACCTATTGAAGAGTTGTACCAGTTTGGGATTTTGAAAATAGGACTGGTTTACTTCGTGTAAGCTTTTTTGAATGTCAAGGCGCCCAAGATTTAATACACCTTTTAGGGCTTCTTTATTGAGATAGGTAGAGGCTTTATGCAACGATTTTTTCAAAAAAAGCTCGGAGGTACGCTCATATTTTTTTTGACTGTTTTCAAGATACTTCTCAATGTTCCTGTAGGGTTCATTGAATTGATCGGAAGCTTCTTTGATGAATTGATTTTTGTCAGAATGGGCAGTGAAGGTCGTTCCGTCCTCCCAGAAATAGTTGCAAATGGTTTCTTCCCTGGAGTAGTTGAAATGGTCACGAGGGTCTTCACTGAACAGTCCGAAAATTTCATCGACATATTGAGGCATCGTAAATAAGGAAGGACCATAATCGAACCGATACCCGTTTTTTTCGAAGGCATGTAATTTGCCGCCAGCATGTGAATTGGCTTCAAAAACCAGCACTTCAAAACCTTTAGCCCTAAGTCGTAAGGCACTTGCCAGACCCGCTATTCCTGACCCAATAACTATTGCTCTACTCATTCTGCCTTACAAACCAAACGTTCCAAGGAATGTTCACTCGTTTTTTGCAGACTGCAACAAAAAGTGCAAAGCCGATTAGACCAGTAGCCATACCATGAAACTGCGATTGAGCAAAAGTTCTTCAAATCCCGTAAGAAGTCTGACACACGAGGTACGCTCATTCAGGGGGTAAAATGGAATAAAGCTCAATCCCATCTTACTAAGATGTTCATGAGCTTTTGACTACACCGTCACTACCATTTTGAATTAGAACTGGATCCTGTACATGACATCAGGGAAGAAGCCTATTTGCTCAACAACATTAATACGATCAGTTACAGGATTGTACCTTCTCACGAACTCATTTTGACGATTAGTAACGTTCTGGAAATCGACAAAGAACTGATGGGAGACTTTGCTTCGATTCAGCCTTACCCCCACCTTCATATCCCAACGAAAGTAGTCGCCGTAATTCTCACTGAAAGCAATATCTTCCATCAAGACCTGACGGCCCAGATTATCTCGGGTTGCTTGCAGGTCGATTGGTGTGAAAGGTCTACCACCAGAATAAGTAACCTTAGTATCGAAGGTCCAGGCATTTTGCCCGTTGGCCCCAAATTGCCACTCCTTACCAAAAAGAAGATTAGTGACATAGTTATTGTTGAAGGCAGTACTTCTCGAAATACCATCGCTGCCTTCATATCGAGAATCAAAAATGGAGGCCGTAAGTAGCATGTAAAAGTTTCGACTAAAGAATTTTTCCAGGGTAGTTTCTAGACCAAAATTAGATCCGGTTCCTTCATTTACCAGGGAGCCACGTTCATCAAAAATAAAATCTGTTCCTTCGTTAATAACCGAATAACTGGATGCAACTCGTTCGACAGGTACATCAAATAGACTTTGGTAGTATACTTCCGCCTTAAGCCTCCAATCGGGACCGATATTGCGATCCATACCAAGCACAAGATGATGTGCTTTCATGAAATTTAGATTTTGGTTAGTTCGTTCGGTGATACCTGGAGAAACTTCTTCCTGATAGAACAAGACCGGGGAAGGGAGTGCTTGGCCGTGGAGACCGTATGCAAGGCTCCAACGCTGTACTGGGCTTGTCTGCCAACTGATGGCTGCTCTTGGTTCCAGAATAAAATCATCTTGAAACTCATGGTACTGACTATGTAGCCCAAACGTTGTCGATAAGTCATCGGTGATCTTGTATTCTGCCTGTGCATAGGTTTGTAGCAGATTGAATTGCTCATCTACCTCAGAGGTAGTAAGGAAATAGTCTGGCACCAAATCATTGTTTTCATCGGGGATGGAGACACGATCGTCCCGATCTTCTGCAAATAAATTAAGGTCGTATGTTTCGTTCAGGAATCCCGCCCTTAAACTCCACCTTGCATTAAACTTGGTATTGAGTGTGGAAGTGACGGTATATCTATTTTCTCTATTTTCCACATTAGTGGCTCGATATTTACTGATTAGCTCGTCATTTGCGTCTAGTATTCTATTATCCTGAAGGTATTGATTATAGTTAGTGGAAGCCCCAAATGAGGTCTTTATGTAGGTATTCTTATTTAGTCTCAATGTGTGTGCCAGTCCTACCAAGCCGAGTTCATTTTCAACAAAAGCGTCTTGAGAGGGGTCTGCAAAGAGGTCTGTTTCGTCAATGTCGTCTCCCAAAAAATCAATGCTACTTTTTCCACCAAGGCCGAAGAGCTCAAAGCGTCCAATTTTTGTCTCACCTAAATTCACTTTGAATGAAAGGTCTTGATAAAATGGAGTGGCAGAAGTTCCGGTCGCTGCCAGACTTGCAATACCGTATCGGTAGGAGGCAACAAATGAAGAATTATTTTCTCTATTGATAGGTCCTTCAGCCATGAATTCCAGTCCGCTGAATGCAGACATTTGTCCAGTAAATTCAAATTTGTCGGTATTCCCATTTCGAAACATTACATCAAAAACGGCTGCATTGGCATTACCATATTCCGCTGGAAAAGCTCCGGTCAAAAAGTCTGAAGTTCTCAACAAGTTGGTATTCAATGCGTTCACGGGCCCACCGGTGGTTCCTTGCGTAGCAAAGTGATTCGTTGTGGCTATTGGAATACCCTCTACTCTCCAAAGCAGGCCGACTGGAGAATTTCCCCGTACGACAATGTCGTTTCGTGCGTCGTTTGTGGCATTGACCCCTGCAAAAGAGGTAGCCAATTTGGCAACATCGTTACGTCCTCCCGAAAAACGAGTCACTTCTTCTAAACTGAATGTTCTTGCACTGACCTTAGCCAAATCGTTGATCGGTAAGTCTTTGTCAGCTGATGCTGTCACCACAATTTCTTGGAGACTCTCCACGGACTCTTCCAAGAGCACTCGGAGGATTACTTCCTTACCGGATGTGACTAAAACGTTAGGTAAACTGATGCTTTTATATCCTACGTAGGTGACTGCAAAATTTTGTCTTCCTACTGGTACATTTTCTATCCTGAATTCTCCGTTGACATCTGCAATGTCTCCTTTGATTGGATCGGAGCCTATCAATTGAATGGTGGCTCCAATCAAGGGATACTCTGCCTGGGCATCCAGGATCACTCCCTTTACTGTTTGTTCCTGCCCGAAACTCATCGATAGCGAGAGGGCTGCAGTAATAATTCCTAAAAGGATGGTTTGTAGTCGTTTCATCGCTGTTTGTGTTATTGTTTGTTTGACGAAGAAACGACAGGAAAACAGTGACAGAAATCGATAAAGGAGTGAATGGCTAAAGTAATCTGATGAGACGCACAATTTGGTAGTCAAAACGAGATAGCGCCCTATTTGTAGATTTTCCTGCTTCGATACCTTTATTTCCTGCTTCAGCCTTGAAATCACTTGTTCAAAAACGGATCCTGAGGCATACTCATGTTTTGAAGCCTTATCTTCGTACAACGATGAAAATCAAAGAAATCTACATACGGTTGATTGGGATTCCGATCGTGGCATTGATTTCAATGGTAGGCGATTCAAAGGACCATATGGCTGGTGAATCGCCATGGTTTTACTATCTGGTAGCTTGCACATTTACTGCTGTCTATTGGAATGGCGCTTGTTTCTTCATTTTTCGCTTTCGCAAAATCTATCCTGAGATTAGTAAGACTGGCAAAAGGCTCGTTTTCTCAGCGATAGGAATTATTATCTGGATGACCATTGGGGGGATTCCCATTAAGCTCCTTTACGGACTGAATACCCTTAGGGAAGCCATTACCTATGAAGAGCATGCTGAATTTCTACCATTCAACTTCATAGCGGCATTAGTCATCACTCTATCCTACGAGGCATTTTACTTTTTTGATAAATGGAAGGAGCAATTCAGACTCAATGAGCAACTAAAAAATCAGCAGATCAAAACGCAGTACGAAGTGTTGCAGAATCAAATGAGCCCGCATTTTCTCTTCAATAGCTTGAACACGTTGACCAGTATCATTCCTGAGGATTCCGAAGCAGCAGTATCTTTTACAGAAAAGCT
This sequence comes from uncultured Roseivirgaceae bacterium, assembly GCA_964591785.1. GTDB lineage: Bacteria > Bacteroidota > Bacteroidia > Cytophagales > Cyclobacteriaceae > Ekhidna. Next base: position 1,471 of record CAZQDI010000007.1, on the reverse strand, counting down.
TTCGGAAGTGTATAGGTATATCCTAAAGAACAAAGAACGAGAATTGGTAAGGTTGGATGAAGAATTGAATTTCGTCAAAAGCTACTTATTTCTATTAAGAATGAGGTATCCTGACAACCTGACTTTCAATTTCGAAATTGACAAAAAGTATCATGGTCTAACAATACCGCCACTTACCTTACAGATGTTAGTGGAAAATGCAATCAAGCACAATATCGTATCAAAAACTAAACCCTTGCATATTGACATTTATATAGAAAATGGTAAATCAGTGATCGTGAAAAACAATCTGCAGATTAAGGAGATTCCTGACTCTTCCACCAAAACGGGACTTGAAAATATTCGAAAACGCTATCACATTTTAGGCAACCGAGAGATCGATGTCGTTACAAGCGCTGCGAACTTCATGGTGGCAGTCCCACTCATTGATTTACTTGAAGAACAAGACCTTGCATTGGCATGAAAGTACTGATTATTGAAGACGAAGCTCCGGCTTTTCGCCGGTTGGAGAAGATTCTTCATGAAATCGATGGATCCATTGAGATTATGGAAGTCTTTGATAGTGTAGAAGATACTGTTGGATACCTAAGAAATCATGAGTCACCCGATCTCATTTTCATGGATATTCAAATAAGTGATGGGATTAGCTTTCAAATCTTTGATCAAGTGGAAGTAACGAGCCCTGTCATTTTTACCACTGCTTATGATGAGTATATGCTGAAGGCATTCAAAGTGAATAGCATTGATTACCTGCTAAAACCAATTAAGAAGGAAGAACTGGGAGTCGCTTTAGCGAAATACAAGAATTTGCATCAAAATGAGTCAAATACTTCGACCGACTCATTGCATGAAATCATCAGCCAGATAAAACTGGGCGGAAATCCGTACAAGTCGCGATTCTTGGTTAAGCAAGGGGATAAGATGTTGGCAATTAAGTCCAAGGACATCGTCTGCTTTCAGAGCAAACATGGGATTGTACATATTTTTACAAAGAATGAAAAATCCTATTTGTCAGATTTTACATTAGACGATCTTAGTTCATATCTGGATCCTAAACTTTTTTTCAGGGCCAACCGGCAATTCATCGTCCACATTGATTACATCAATACGGTGCATAAATACTTCAAAGGGAAACTAAAAGTTGAAATGGATCATTTCGTCAGTGACCCTATTATTGTAAGTACGGAAAAGGCTACCACGTTTAAGAATTGGATGGATCAATAAAGCTACCGTTGCCGCTTCTTCTTTCGGCTACCAGTCAGGAATCGAAAAGCATCGACCATTTTGTACGTACCTATAATGCCTGTAGCTCCGCCGACAACCAGCAGACCTTGGCCCAGTTGATCATTTGACCGACCCAACATCAAACCTCCTGTAATGGTGGTGGTATACCCCAACGTGGCGATAAGAATCCCACTCTTAAATTTCTTCTGAGAGGTTTCTAAGTTGAGGTTGATTTGCGAAACCCGGG
>CAZQDI010000006.1:0-50714 GCA_964591785.1 uncultured Roseivirgaceae bacterium | reverse complement strand
CTGTTGTGAGGATATTTCATAGGAAAGCTTCTGAAACATAAATTTTCCTTGCTCCAACTGGGTCACACCTGCGAACTGTATCAACCAAAATAGTAAATACAAAAGCAGAGCAATGGAGGCGCCTGTTATCCACCAATGGTTTGGGATCCAGAAGTAGCCAGCACATATTGTCAAATAAATGATGAATACCCACCATTGCTGTCTGAGTACCGCCTTAAACGCGATTCCAATGTATGTTTTAGTTGGAAGTTGATATTTTTTTGTCCTTACGATCATCTTGCAAGATTCAATGTTTCAAACTGCACGAAATTGTGAATTAATCTATAGATATTTTTATTGGATTACTCCAAGAATCCCTGGTTTGGGAACATACGGCGAATATAGCATTTAAACTGCTTTCAAGCTCATATCCATGCTTTGGTACGAGTGTGTCAAGGCCCCCACGGAGATGTAGTCAACACCTGTATCTGCAATTTCAGCAATGTTCTTTTCTGTGATTCCACCCGACGCCTCGGTCTCAAAAGTATTATCGATCATCTTGATGGCTTCCCGAATATCCGAGGGGAGCATGTTATCCAAAAGTACCCGATCAACCTGACCGACGTCAAGAACCTCCTCAAGTTCAGCCAGGGACCTTACCTCTACTTCAATCGCGAGGTTTAGGTTTCTTTCTTTCAAGTACTCCACTATATTTTCCACGGCATTTTTCACCCCTCCTGAAAAATCAATATGATTGTCTTTTAACATCACCATGTCATATAGACCAAAACGGTGGTTTACACCTCCTCCGATAAGAACGGCCCATTTCTCTGGAAGCCGAAAGAGGGGTGTGGTTTTTCTGGTATCCAATAGCTTTGCCCGAGAACCTTTGATCAAGGAACATAAGTGGTTGGTATAAGTAGCAACGGCGCTCATTCGTTGCATACAGTTCAGCACCAAACGCTCGGATGAAAGAATGGTTTGGGAACTACCAGTAACGTTGAATGCTAGTTCTCCATTTTCGTAGGCTTCTCCATCCTGCTTCAAAACTTCTACCTTAATTTCCGGATCAGCGTACGCAAAGATTTTTTGAGCTAATTCAATTCCTGCGAGAATGCCCTCACTTTTCAAAATGAGTTGCGCAGTGCTCAAGGCCGTTGTGGGCACAGAACCCAACGTTGAATGATCTCCATGGCCTATGTCTTCTTCCAGGGCAGAACTAATAAATTTATTGATATGATCCTCCGTCAGATAAGGGGCGTTCATTGTAGTGATGGTTGGATGACTATTAGCTAAGTAAATTACTCCTGACTGAAATTCAAAGTGTCGATACGGTAGTTGTCACCAATCTTCTTGATAAACATGACCACACGATAATCTCCAGAATCATAAGAGTATTTGCCGATGGTATATTTCAGGCCTTCCGGTGAAGATCCCTGATGAATATACTTAAAGCCTTTTGAAGGATGCTTGAAGAAAAAGTCTTTTAGTATGACTTCAGCCTGATTTTTACTGTAGTTTGAGCTCTTTCCGTCAATTTTTATTTCAACCGTATTATTACAAAATTTGATTAGTTCTTTTGAACTCCCTGCTTTCATTGCAATCCCTATTTCACTAATGATTTCATCTTGCAATGCTCCAATGAGAAGAATAGTTGATATGAGAAATGATTTTATCATTTTACCTAATTCACTTTCGCTTTCTAGAGACCAAAATCATGCCTAATTTATCCATTAGTAAGTCTAGATTCAATTAATGGGGCATCTATATTTGTGATATGGATAAAAAAGTCATTTTACTCATACTTGATGGTTGGGGAATTGCAACAAACAAGAAAGTTTCTGCCATTGATGCAGCAAACACCCCGTTCATGGATGAAATCTCAAAGAGCTACCCACATAGCACTCTAGAGGCATCTGGATTAGCAGTAGGTTTACCGGAAGGTCAAATGGGTAACTCTGAAGTAGGGCATATGAATATTGGTGCTGGAAGAGTGGTCTACCAGGACTTGGTTAAAATCAGCAATGCGGTTGAGGACGGCTCCTTAGGGTCCAATAAATCTTTTGTCCAGGCAATCGAATACGCTAAGACCAACAATCGCTCTATTCACTTGATCGGGCTACTGTCCGATGGTGGTGTCCATTCTCATATCAATCATCTTAAAGGCTTACTTACCTCTTTGGATAAGGAAGATGTTTCGAACGTCTTTGTTCATGCATTCACAGATGGTCGCGATACGGATCCTAAAGGTGGTATCAACTACGTCCAGGATCTATTACATCATATGTCTGAAACCACTGGTACTTTAGCTACTGTCACTGGTCGATATTACGCAATGGATCGAGACAAGCGTTGGGAGCGAGTAAAATTGGCTTACGATGCGATGATTCATGGGGTAGGAGCGCAGAAAGAAGATGTAATCGGGGCAATAAAGGAATCATATGCAGAAAATATTACAGATGAATTCATTAAGCCTATCATTTGTTCTGATGCAAAAATTCAGGAGAATGATGTGGTTATATGTTTCAACTTCCGAACTGATCGAGGCAGGCAGATCACTCAAGCCTTAACTCAACAAGACTTTCCAGATCATGGAATGAAGAAACGGAATCTTCATTACGTCACCATGACCAATTACGACGATTCATTCCATGGTGTCAACGTCATGTTTGACAAAGATAACTTGACTCGAACGCTAGGAGAGGTACTTGAGGCCAATGGTAAACGTCAGATAAGAATCGCTGAAACCGAGAAATATCCTCATGTCACTTTCTTCTTTTCAGGTGGAAGAGAAAGAGAGTTCGATGGAGAAAAAAGAATTCTTTGTCCATCACCAAAAGTAGCAACCTATGACCTTCAACCCGAAATGAGTGCTGCTGAGATTCGTGACAAGATTATTTCTGAACTTCATTCTCAATCAGCAGATTTTATTTGCTTGAACTTTGCTAATCCGGACATGGTAGGTCATACGGGAGATTTTGATGCAGCCGTAAAAGCCTGTGAGACCGTTGATCAATGTGCAAAAGCTGTTGTTGATGCTGCCTTAGCAAATGATTACTTATCGATATTAATCGCCGATCATGGGAATTCAGACATGATGATCAACCCCGATGGAACACCAAATACAGCCCATACCACAAACCTTGTTCCATTGATTGTGGTAGACAAGGAATTTAAAGGTTCGCTTAAGAATGGGAAACTGGGCGACTTGGCCCCAACCATTTTGAAGTTTATGAGCATCGAGGCTCCGGCTGAAATGACAGGAGAAATACTAATTTGAAAAGATTCATCCACATTTGCTCTTTGCATGTAATAATTCTGGGAATCTGTCTGGTAAGTTGCCAAAAACTTAGGCCAGAAAAAATCAACGTTTCAGAATACCCAGACCTTAGCTCTATCTATGTAGATCAGTACAAATTACTGCACAATGAAACGGTCCAAAAAGAGGTCTGGCTGAATGGAGATTACGAATCTAAAGTGATTCCAATGGATAGTGCCAGATGGAAAGAAGAGCTACTGTTTCTAAAAGAGATTGATCCTAGTAAGCCAGAACTCGTAGGTGTTTTCGAGAAAACGGAAAATAAAAAGGGTATCCTTCTTCTTGTGAAAAATGGTGAAAAAAGTTCGCTGAGAAGGCTTGGCATTTCTTATGAAGGAGGACTTACTACTTCCATCAATGCCATTATTCATGAGCAAAAAGAGGTATTCACCTACTATCGTGAAATACAAGTCAAATTCTCTGAAGGAATTATCAACCAGTGGCAAATAAAAGGATATCAGAGTATGATGCTGAGCGACACCGTCAATTTTGAACTATCAGCACGGGTTAAGTAGATTTTGCCACAAGCATCTTGAGTGCAGTTGCAGCGGCCTCATCACCTTTATTTCCATGTTTCCCCCCAGCACGGTCCATTGCCTGCTTCATATTGTCGGTGGTAAGCACACCAAAGATTACCGGCTTATTATATTTTAGGCCAACATTCGTCAGCCCGCTGGCAACTGCATCACAGATGAAATCAAAATGTCGAGTTTCTCCCTGGATCACACAACCCAGACAAATGACGGCATCCACATCCTGCTTCTCGGCCATCCACTGACTCCCTAAGCTGAGCTCGAAGGTCCCCGGTACATTGACTCTTGAAATATTCTCGTGAGCAACACCCGCATTGACAAGTGTTTGCAGTGCTCCAGAGTACAGCGACTCAGTGACCTGCTCATTCCATTCAGCAACTACAATAGCCAAACGAAAGGTTTCAGCTTTGATGTTCTCTGCTAAGCGAACATCACTCAAGTTCTTTTCGGATGAAGCCATTTTTCGATATTGTAACCCAATTATTGAATGAGCGCTTCTAACCTGGCTTTCTGCTTCTTTGCATCATGAATCTCTGTAGATTGAGGATACTCCTTTTCTATCGATCCAAAGGTTTGCGAAGCAGCCTGAAGTTCCCCATTCTGTTCTTGAGCTATTGCCAATTTTTTCAGATACACAGGGGTAAATGACTTATTTGGTTTGTAATCTGCAGCTCGTTGATAATAATTGATGGCATTTTCAAAGTCATCAAGTTCCATGTAGGCATCTCCTATGAGCGCATAGGCACGGGCTTGTACCAAATAGTCATTGCTACTAAAATCAGAGAGATGTCTAATTGCTCCATCGAAATCACCCAGTCTCAGATAGGATGCTCCTGCATAGAAATTAGCGAGGTTTGCTGCTTTAGTACCGGAGAATTCATCGATTATTTCCAGGAATCCATAACTATTGCCATCTCCATTCAGTGCAAGGCCAAGGCTATCGGCTTCAAAGTAGAACTGAGCCTGGAAAAATTCTTCCTGAGCAGATTGATTCTGGTTAGTGATGTAGTAGTTGTATCCTGCTATGGCGACAATCACAGCTGCGATTACTCCACCTATGCCAAATACTAGGGCCTTGTTTCGCTTACTGCTAAAAAACTCATTGGCTTTATCAACAATTGCATTGGGATCTTCCAATACATCAATGCTTTCATCTTTCTTTTTATCTTTTGCCATTACTTTATCATTCGAACCCCGTCAAGGGATAATTTCATTCTAATAAATTCTACTTTACTATGCTTTTTTCAAAGCGACCGCAAAGATATCATTTTTGTATTGATGTCTGTGATTTATAGATGATTATGAATTGACAAAAGGGTAGTCGTCCTCGACATAATTGTGTGTATATGCCTGAGAGGCATCTGGCCAAGGCGAGTCTTCAGCAAATTTCACTGCCTCTAACACACGCTCTTTGAGTCCTTTGTCAATCTCTTTCAGCTCCTCTTCTGTTGACCATTTGTTCTTAAGAATGGTTCCTTTTACTTGTTCAATCGGGTCTTGGTTTTTGTACTCTTCCAATTCCTCTTTGGTACGATATTTTGCTGGATCAGACATCGAGTGACCTTTATAGCGGTAGGTTCTGAACTCCAAAAATGAGGGACCTTCGCCCTTTCTAGCTCTATCAGCTGCTCTTTTGACCGCGTGATGAACATCCTCAACCTTCATCGCATCCACAGGTTCGGCAGGCATATCATAAGCTTCAGCCAATGTATACAATTCGGTAACATTTGATGTTCTTTGGACCGAAGTCCCCATAGCGTACCCATTGTTTTCAACAACAAAAATTGTAGGCATTTTCATTGTCATCGCCATATTTAGGGCCTCGTGAAATGCACCTTGACGGACCGCACCGTCCCCCATATAGCATATACAAAGATTCTTGGTTCCCCTATACTGTTCTGCGAAACCCAAACCTGCTCCCAAAGGAATCTGGGCACCCACTATTCCATGACCACCTACAAAATTTACTTCCTTATCAAACATGTGCATTGAGCCACCCTTACCACCGGAAACTCCAGTGGCTTTTCCATATAACTCCGCCATAACTCTATTAGGGTCTGTTCCTAAACCAAGTGGATGTGCGTGATCTCGATATGCGGTGATGTATTTATCTCCCTTTTCCAAAGCAGAAATCGCTCCAGCAGCACAAGCTTCCTGCCCAATATACAAATGACAAAAACCTCGAATCTTCTGCTGACCATACAGCTGTCCTGCCTTCTCCTCAAACCTTCTCATTAATAACATAGATGTGTACCATTCCATGTACTGCTCTTTTGAGAACTCAACTTTACTTTCCGTTTTCTTTTTGGCTGCCATAAGCGATATTTTTATTCCTTCGCAAGATTCTATCTTGAAAATTGCAGTAAGGAGCACGAAATTACTTCAAAATCAATGATCCTAAAAAACCTCAGGCTTACGAGTTTCAAAAACCACCTAAATTCTGAATTTGAGTTTAGGAAAGGGATCAATTGTGTGCTTGGTTTAAATGGTGCCGGTAAGACAAACTTGCTTGATGCGATCTATTACCTCTCTTTTTCCAAGAGTGCGGTAGGATCGCCGGATCATCTGTTGATATCACTTGGCCAGCCTTCTTTCACTCTTTTTGGTACCTATGAAGAAATTGTGATTGCAATTCAGTCGGTTCGAGGCAAAACCAAGACCATTAAAATTAATGGCCAGCAACCAGAAAAGTCCAGTGACCTAATTGGAAAGGTACCTTTGGTCATGGTCTTGCCAGACGATACTCAGATTATTAAAGAAGGAAGTGATTCCAGGCGAAAATTCTTTGATGGTGCGCTTTGCCAATTTGATAAAGAATATCTCGATTCATTGTTGAAATACAATAAGGTCTTAAAACAAAGAAATAGCCTTTTGAAGCTTAGTGAAAGTCAACCTATGAACTTTGAACTTCTTGAGACTTATGACGAATTACTTGTTCCTTTAGCTCAATACATCTCAAAAAAGCGAAGGTCAATTTGTGAGCTATTTCTTCCCTATTTGGTCAAGAATTATCAAGACATGCATCAGGGAAATGAAAGCCCTGGATTGGCATATCAAACGCATGTGAGTGATTCATTTAAGCAGCAACTTAAGTCGAGCCTACAAAAGGATCAATTAATGAGACGCACACTATTAGGGAGCCATCGAGACGAGATTCTCTTTACCCTCGACGATGAACCGATAAAAAAATTTGGTTCGCAAGGACAACAAAAAACATTCATTATTGCATTGAAACTTGCTCTCTACGATTTTCTTAAGGATAGAACTGGGAAGACGCCTTTACTTTTGCTAGACGACATCTTTGATAAGCTGGATGATGAACGTATTCGATCCATGATTGCACTGCTAGATAATGAGGAAAGATTTGAGCAAATTTTTATCTCGGACGCACGCGCGGATCGAAGCAATGAGTTACTTAAAGACCATCAAAGAGTGAATACTATTGAACTTTGAAAATGAAGGAAGACCCAATAAAGAGCTTTCGAAATGCCTTCAAAGATTTCTTGAAGGAAGAGAACCTCGAACACACGTATAAGCAAAAGAAACTCATTGCCAATTGGGAGCAAATTATGGGTAAAACAATTGCTTCCAGAACCCAAAAGCTATTTTTTTCTGACAATATCCTATTTATCAAATTGTCCTCTGCTCCACTCAAAAATGAAATGCTAACCGCAAAACCACAGATCATGGAGATCCTCTCAAAAGAAGTTGGGAAGGATGAAATAATGGACGTTAGGTTTTTATAGTTATTTCTTAAACGGGATCCTCCACATAATGTAATAGTCAAATGCGGTAGAATTTTCTCTTCTTGTAGTGCCAAACCCTGGAATATCAAATGCTTTCAATTCCCCCTCGCCATTTATTTTTCTCGAAAATTGCCACCTCATACTGAAGCCCATAAACAAATTTGTTACAATCTTTCCACGAAGATTTAAGGTGATTTCGAACCACCTGGCGTTTAGGTTACTATTTGAATACTCGAAGGCATTCTCGCCAAATCCAAGATTCTGGCTATAGTCTAACTCGTCTTCAAAGCTTGCCCTGGCATATCTAAGGCCCAGTGAAATCACATTCCCACTTTCCTGATCCTTGACAAAATTCCAATCGCCGCCTAACCGGACATACTGACCAGTATTCTGATAGGAAAAAAGCTCTCCTCTTCGATTTTCCTCAATTCCTAAATCCAATACTGCGATAACTCGATACAGTGAGAGGCCAGTTTGTATCTCAAAGGTGGACAGACCTGAACCAAAAGCAGATCTTCCTGCTCTTATTGCATTAAATCCAACCTTTAGCTCATGAGGACTCCAATCAGGCTTAATCTTTTGAATTGTTGCATCTTGATCCTGACTGTCCTGACACCACCCTAATGAACAAATACTAATGAAGAAAATGCTAAAAAAAAACTTGAACATTCGTCTCAATTTGTCTGTTGGTGATCCTTCCTGGGATGGAAAGAGAATCAAATGAATAGCTGATTGTGTCCAGGTTCATAAAAGTAAACGACGGCTCGCAGTCATCATCAAAAATCGAAACTTGCGTTTCGTAGCTCACCGTTAGTCCAAAGCTAGATGTGTCTGTCAAAAAGAAAAAAGATGTCTCAGGGTTATTTGGATCCAGCGGAAGATTCACCAAAGTGGAATCTAGTGAATAGATTCCTTCGTAAACGACATTGCCAGAACCTATAAGAAAACCTACCTTTCTCGGCTCCTTAGTTTCAAGACTTAAAAATTCAAGTACCATGAGACGCTGCTCGTCATTTGCATCACAATTTGCAATGTCCTGACAGGAAAGCAACAAAACAAAACTTACTATGGGTATGACTTTTTTCACCTGCGTCGCAAAATTAAACCTTAGCTGCTTGCAAAGGTATTCCCCTTGATAATTCACTTAATTTTGTGGTCGATTGAAGTATGAAAACTAAGGGATCACAAAAAACCAAAGTCAACATTGTTACACTGGGCTGTTCAAAAAACCTGGTTGACTCAGAAGTAATGCTCACCCAACTTCGAGGAAACAATATTGATGCCACACATGAGTCAAATAAAGACGATGCAAATGTTGTGGTCATAAATACCTGCGGCTTTATTGACAATGCCAAGCAAGAATCGATAGATACCATCTTGAGATACGTCGACGCAAAGGAAAGTGGCCACGTTGACAAAGTATATGTATCAGGTTGTCTTTCCCAGAGGTATAAAGACGAGCTTAAGAATGAAATCCCTGATGTAGACGCTTGGTTTGGTACAGGGGACCTACCGGCTTTACTAAAAAAATTCAAAGCAGATTATAAAAAAGAACTTCTCGGTGAGCGCATTACTACTACCAGCAAACATTACGCCTACCTAAAGATTGCAGAAGGCTGTGACCGACCATGCAGTTTTTGTGCGATCCCATTAATGCGTGGAAAGCATGTATCTAAGCCCATGGAACAAGTCGTTTCTGAAGCAAAATCTTTGGTCAGCCAAGGTACCAAGGAAATCTTGCTCATCGCTCAAGACTCCACCTACTATGGTTTAGACCTATACAAAAAAAGAAACCTTGCGGAACTCATGGATAGACTGTCTGATGTAGAAGGTTTGGACTGGATTCGTTTGCACTATGCTTTTCCAACCGGTTTTCCAGAGGATGTCCTTTCCATGATTGCTAATCGATCAAATATCTGCAACTATTTGGATATCCCACTCCAACATGCTTCTGATCAAATGCTTAAGCTTATGCGAAGAGGGACTTCCAGAGCTAAGACAGAGGAGCTGCTCAACAAGATGCGAAACGCGATTCCCGATATTGCCATTCGTACGACACTTATTGCTGGACACCCAGGAGAGACAGAGGAAGATTTTGAGGAAATGATGGATTTCGTAGAAAAAAACAAGTTCGAACGACTTGGGATTTTTACCTACTCTCATGAAGATAATACTCATTCGTACAGCTATAAGGATGATGTCCCAGAAGAAACCAAACAAGATCGGGCCAACGCCGTAATGAATCTTCAAGAAGAAATCTCTTTGAGCTTGAATGAAAAGAAAGTTGGCAAGGAATTTAAAGTGTTGATTGACAGAGTAGAAAGCGGGAATTTTGTTGGTCGGACCGAGTATGATTCACCAGAGGTAGATAATGAAGTTATAATCTCTGCTGAAAATGAATATTTGCGAATAGGAGATTTTGCTCAAATCAAAATAACTGATGCTACAGCCTTTGACCTTTATGGTGAACCTGTAGCCAATTAACTTGTTACTATTTCGTGCATACAGAAACCATCCCACTAGAAGAAACCGATTGTTTTTCTACTACTTTTATTAACTACCTGTCAGAAAATGAGAGTCTCAAGTCTTTCTATGGAACCTTTCCTGCAAAAGACAATTTCAGCTCAATCATTGAATCAAGAAGTTTTCCTGAAAAGAATCGCAAAGTCCTCTCAGATGTGCTTGCCAAGCAGTATGATCCATACCCCTCCTCCACCAAAGTTCAACAAAACATCGCCTCTTTAGCTGATAAAAAAACCTTCACAATTACTACTGGGCATCAGCTAAACATATTCACGGGTCCACTTTATTTTATCTACAAAATCATTACCGTAATCAATACATGTAAGGAACTTGGTAGACAATACCCAGACTACAATTTTGTGCCTATCTATTGGATGGCAAGTGAGGATCACGACTTCGAAGAAATTAGTTTCTTCCACTTCCAAGGGGAAAAAATTACCTGGGATACGGAACAGACCGGAGCTGTAGGAAGGTTCAATACTCTAGGTCTTGAGCAAATAGCCAAGAGGCTGCCAAGTGGCGCTTCGTTTTTTAGTGATGCCTATCAGCAGGATAACCTGGCTGACGCAGTAAGAAGATATGTGAATCATCTGTTTGGAGAAGATGGCCTTGTGGTCGTAGACGCAGATCACACAGACCTGAAAAGACTATTGGTACCTATTATGGAGGAAGACCTGTTTCGAAATGTCCCTCAAAAGCTCGTCTCAGAGACCTCTCTTCAGTTGGAGAACCAGGGCATAAATCCTCAGGTTTATCCTAGAGATATCAATTTCTTCTATTTAGATCATCAGCTAAGGGAAAGAATTGAGCGAATAGGAGAAAGTTACCAAGTATTGAACACAGACCTGCGCTTTTCGGAAGAGGACCTTAAGAAATTGCTGCAGTCAAGTCCCGAGAAGTTCAGCCCAAATGTGATTCTAAGACCTATTTATCAGGAGATCATTTTGCCAAACTTAGCGTACGTGGGTGGGCCGTCTGAACTTGTGTACTGGCTCCAGCTGAAATCGGTTTTTGACCACTTCGCGGTACCTTTTCCAGCACTGATGCCTCGTAATTTCGCCACCATTGGCCCATCTTCAATTCGAAATAAGTGGAATAAGATTGGTTTAGCCACCAAAGAGCTTTTCGCAGAAACAGATTTCATTTTTTCTACTTGGGTAAAGAAGAATAGCCTTACAAATCTTGATTTTAAGCAAGAACTCCTAGCAATAGGCAAGATTGAAGAAAAAATGAAAAAGACCACAGCAGCAGTAGATGCCACGTTGAACCAACATATCGAGGCGATCACAAGATCTTTTGAGCGCAAGATTGAAAAAGCAGAAAAAAAACTGCTTCGTGCTGAAAAAAGAAGGCACCACGAGATAAAAACTCAAATTGAAGTCATAAAAGAATCGCTCTTTCCGGGTGGAAGTCTGCAAGAAAGGAAAACTAACTTTCTTAACTTTTACTTGGAAGATCCTAAGTTTATACAGAAGTTGAAAGATGAGTTTGATCCATTCAACTATGAGATGTACCTACTTTACAGCTAACCAATGAACATTTCGACTCCCACCCTTCTAATAGATGAGCATAAGTGTAGGAGAAACATTGATAAAATGCTTTCCAAAGCAAAGACAGCCGATGCCGAACTTAGACCTCATTTTAAAACGCATCACTCAGCAAAAATAGCGTCCTGGTATCGAGAAGCGGGGGTTAGCAAATGCACGGTTAGTTCTGTTTCCATGGGACTTTATTTTGCAAAGCACGGATGGACTGACATTACTATTGCATTTCCTTACAACCTTAGAGAGGCCAAGGCGATTGACGAACTTGCAGAAATTTCTGAGTTAAATATTCTGATCGAGTCTACTGAAAGTCTACTGCATGCCTCTGAGAATATCATGAACGAAGTTGGATTCTTCATTAAGCTGGATGTTGGAACCTATCGCACAGGCGTCGATCCTCGGAAACGTGACCTCATTAAAGAACTGATCCGAATTAAGTCTGGGCAACTAAAGTTTAAGGGGTTTCTCGCACATGCGGGCCATACCTATGGTGCTAAAGGTGAAGAAAACATTCGCTGGTTAGTAGAAGGGGTTAAAAAAATGTTGCTCCCATTACGGGAAGAGTTTGGAGGAATCATATCTTTTGGTGATACGCCTTCATGCAGCACGATCCAGGACTTATCTATGTTCGATGAATTACGACCAGGTAATTTCATTTTTTACGATTGGATGCAAAAGGAGATTGGATCATGCTCCCCTCAAGATATTGCAGTCTGCCTAGTAGCCCCTATAGTAGCCAAACATCCGGATCGAGAAGAAATAGTCGTAATGGCTGGAGCAGTCCACCTTTCAAAGGATTCTCTTGGTGAGGGTAGCAATAAGAGTTTTGGAAAGGTGGTCATGCTCAACAAGGAAGGATGGGAGCTCGAAGAAATTGGCAATGTAAGCCGACTTTCTCAGGAGCATGGAATTGTCCATTTGTATAAAAAATGGTACAATCAAGTTAGCATAGGTGACTTGATTGGCATCATTCCTGTACATTCGTGCCTCACTGCAGACTTACAAGGACATTATCTTTCCACAAATGGGGACCGTATTGATAAAATCATTAAAAGCTAGTTCTCTTCTTTTCCTGGTTCTTTTGATTGGAAAGCCCTTAGAAGGCTTTTCTCATGCCACTTATGACCAAGATTCCCTGGATATCATGATCGGACAAATGATCATGATCGGGATTGGTGACTTCAATCTCGTGAATACTAACGAGCCAATTTTCGCTGAAATCAAAAATGGCAAAGTTGGTGGCGTGGTTTTGTACGAAAAAAACATCCTATTTGAAAGTCCCAAAACCGAACTAGCACTTCTAGTAGAAAACCTTCAAAAAAATGCAGAAATCCCGCTGTTTATTAGTATTGATGAAGAAGGTGGCTGGGTGACACGAATGAAAACTCGATATGGGTTCCCCAAAAATGTTTCTGCGCAATATTTGGGAGATATGGACAACCTGGATTCTACACGATTCTATGCGCATCAAACCGCAAGGATTCTCAGCAGCTTCGGTATTAACATGAACTACGCGCCTGTGGTCGATGTAAACCTCAACCCAAAGAACCCTGTGATCGGTCGAATTCAAAGAAGTTATTCTTCGGATTATCATGAAGTCATCGAACATGCCAATATTGTCATAGAAGAACACAAAAAGGTAAATGTGGTTCCGGTGCTTAAGCACTTTCCCGGACATGGAAGCAGTCAAAAGGACACGCATTTAGGGCTTACCGATGTGACTGAAACCTGGCAAATGGAAGAAGTTTATCCCTATTCTGCTCTAATAGACAGCAGTAAGGTAGATGTGGTAATGACCGCCCACATCGTCAACAAGTCACTCGACGAGTCAAAACGCCCAGCCACTCTTTCCAAACGCGTAGTTGGTGGTTTGCTTAGAGACTTCCTGCACTTTGATGGTTTGATCATTTCAGATGACATGCAAATGGGGGCAATAGACAATGAATATGGTCTAAGAGAGTCGATAAAACTCTCGTTGACCGCTGGTATAGATCTCTTGATGTTTGCGAATAACGTTTCAGATGAAAACCGAGTAAGTGCCTCCACCATCCATGCTATCATTAAGGACTTAGTTTTTGAAGGAATAATCACTGAGCAACAAATCCGAACATCATACAACCGAATTATGAAGCTCAAAAAGGAAATCGGGCTACAAGAGGAGAACTATTTCAAAATGCTAAGAACGAAACTTAAGCAACATAACTAGGAGCCTTTGGAGTATTGAATTTAGTATCTTCACAAATTCATGATTCAGTACAATCCCAAATCTTGGTTCTCGCTCATTTTTGATACCTACAGTCGGTATGTGATTAGGTTGCTGTTCCCCCTGATTCTTTTCTCGGGGGTACTCACTTTTTTTCTTTGCTTTTTCCTGATCGATGTTTTTCGCGTTCAAATTGAAGACACAAAAGCCTTTCACTCCATCTTGGGTTTGATTCTAGGTTTATTCCTGGTTTTCAGGACAAATACCGCATATGACCGATGGTGGGAAGGTAGAAAGCTCTGGGGAAAACTGGTCAATGACTGTCGCCAACTCGCCATAAAACTGGCGACCATGATACCAGAAAATGCTTTAGAAGATAGACTCTTCTTTAAGAAAATGATTCCCAATGTCACTTTTGCTATGAAGCAACATCTAAGAGAAAGCAAATTAGTTGGTGAACTCGACTTTTATGATGAAGAGACAAAACAGAGAATACTGGACAGCAAACATCGACCCAATATCATCAATGTACTGCTGATGGAGCGGGTTATGCAACTTAATAAGCAAGGTATAATCAGTGATAGTAAGCTATTTGTACTGGATAAAGAAATAAAGGGATTTACTGACATCATTGGGGCCTGCGAGCGAATCAAGAATACGCCCATCCCATATTCCTACAGCATGTTTATTAAGAAATTCCTTTTTATCTATTGTCTTTCATTACCCATGGCTTTCATCGGTGAATTCGGATATTGGTCAATACTGTTAGTCATTGTCGCGCTCTATTTTCTTATGAGTGTAGAATTAATTTCAGAGGAGATAGAGGATCCATTTGGCAAGGATGTAAATGATTTGCCTCTTGATGAACTTTGTGTCAAGATCAAAAAGAATATCATAGAAATATTTAACAATAAGTAAATTGCTACTTTAGATTTTGTAATCGTGATCAATAATTATAGAACCATGAAATTTAACCTACTAAAACTCACATCTCTTATTGTTCTGCTAGCCTTTGTAATGGCTTCATGTTCAGGAGGAGGCAATCAGGAAAAAGATGCTGATGCCGGCTCAGAATTTGATAGTGCAAAAAAACAAGTTGCTGACAATGTCAAAAAAGTGTTGGAAGATCTTCCTCCTCCATCTGAAGTGCCCTATTTGTTAATGCAAGCAGGTGCAGATTTCGACAGTGAAGTAATCAATAGCTTATCATCAGAAAAAATGGAATTATACCAGCAGTCTGATGCAAAAGCAGCTTTGAACCTTGGTGTATATGCCACCGACATCGGATACCTGACTTCGTACGAGCAATCTGAAACTGCACTTGATTATATGGGTGAGTGCCAAAAGCTGGCAGCTCCTGTTGGGGTAGCTGATGCAATAGATTATGGAATGATCTCCCGGTTTGAAACAAATATGGAAAACAAAGATTCATTAGCTTCCATCATCAATGAGGTAATGGAAAAGTCAGGAGATCGACTGAGCCAACTTGATGAATTAAATAGTGCCGCATTGCTACTGGCAGGAAGCTGGGTTGAAGGTATTTACATCTCTACTCAAATCGTTGATAACTACCCTGATGATCTACCAGAAGAATCAAGAACCCTGATCCTTGAGCCTTTGGTTAAGATCGTAATGGATCAAAAGGCCTCATTGAATGACCTGCTTTCTGTTTTGACCAATGTTTCCGGTGGGGATGACGTGGCAAATATGATTTCACAACTTGAAAAAGTGAAGGCAATTTACGATGGAGAACTTGCTGAAGTAGAATCAAAAATTGCTGAAAATACTGGTGATTTCGTACTAGTACCGAGCACACTTGACAATCTTGCAGCCGAAGTATCTGGGATACGAAGTACCATCATTGAATAGGGGCATATAAAAGTTTATATAGCCGCCTTGCAATTCTGTGTAAGGCGGCTTTTTTTTGACCAAAGCATAAATATTCGGCTATCTTTAGAGGTCACCAAAAACCATTCCTTCATAATTCATGAATGAAGAACTATTAAAAGCGATTATTCGGCTTCTTGTTATTGTTGCCAAAGAGGGCGATGAAGTTGATGAGAGCGAAAAAAATAGCGTAAGACAATTTCTTTACGAGAACGTAAGCAGAGAAGACACCAAGCATTATCTGAAGATTCTAGATAGATATTTGGATGAGATCAAAACCGGAAAAGAGGTAGAGGATCATGAGAAAATAAAGGAAATTACGACCAACATTAACAACGAGCTCACACAACCACAAAAGCTTGTTGTCATGGTGCGTTTGATGGAGCTTATTATCGCCGATGAAAAAATTACAATCCGCGAGTCCGAGCTCCTGTACTTGATTGGCGACTACCTGCGAATCGAAAAGGAAGTTGTTGATGCCATCAAACAATTCGTTATCAATCGAAACCCAAATAATTACTCACATACCTACTCAGTTGTTGCTTCGGATATGGAAGGATCGGAGCGGTCTAGGAAACTGCATATTCCTGGTCTAAAAGGACATATTGCTTTTTTCAAAATTCCTAAAGTAGATATCTGCTTTATGAAATGCTATGGAGGAGATATCTGGACACTCAATGGGTTAATGATCTCGCCTAACCAGATCAAGATTTTTTCAAATGGAGGCTCAATTAAGGGGAGAAAAACGGATCGCATCTATTATAGCGACGTCATAAGTATATTTAGAGACGACGTCACGGAAACCTCCGTTTCGTTCGTCGCTGAAAATTTGAACTATTTATTTAAGAATGGCGACACTGGGTTATTGAAAATAAATATTAATGAACCAGTAGGACAACTTTTTGCCATAATGGGCGGCAGTGGAGCAGGTAAGTCTACTCTGTTCAATGTACTTAGTGGAATTTCCAAACCACATAAAGGTTCAGTCAGGATCAATGGTATCGATATATATAAAGAACCTAAAAAGGTGGAAGGAATTATTGGTTTTGTTCCGCAGGATGATCTTCTAATAGAAGAGCTTAGTGTCTATCAGAACCTTTATTATGCTGCAAAGCTTTGCTTTGACGATGCCACAGATGATGAACTCAATGCCCTAGTGTTTCAGACATTGGAATCATTGGGCCTGTCAGAAGCCCGTGATCTAAAAGTTGGTAACCCCTTGGAGAAAACCATCAGTGGAGGTCAAAGAAAAAGATTGAACATTGGTCTTGAGCTACTTAGAGAGCCTTCAGTTCTCTTTGTCGATGAGCCAACAAGTGGACTAAGCTCCAGGGACTCCGAAAACATCATGGACTTGCTTAAGGAGCTTTCTCTAAGAGGCAAAATGGTCTTTGTCGTGATACATCAACCGTCTTCAGACATTTTCAAAATGTTTGATAAACTGCTCATTCTAGATACTGGAGGCCGTCAAATCTACTATGGCAACCCAGTAAAAGCAGTTACCTACTTTAAGAGCATTGTCGAAATGATCGATAAAGATCAAAGTGCATGCATTGAATGCGGAAATGTAAATCCAGAACAGATTTTCAACATTATCGAAACCAAAGTTGTCGATGAGTACGGAAGGTTCACCAATAAACGTAAATACACCCCTACCCAATGGCATGAGCACTTTCAAAAGAAAATAAGAATTCCAAACGCCAAAGAGGAGACTAAAGAACCTGAAAAGACCTTAAGTATTCCCAACAAATTAAAACAAGCCAGAATATTTCTGGAGCGCGACGTATTGTCAAAAATTAGCAATAGACAGTACATCCTTATCAACTTGTTGGAAGCACCTGTCTTAGCAGTGCTCTTAGCACTCATTACCAAATATGCACCTCTTGGAGAAGCATATTCATTCTATAAGAATGAAAACATTCCGGTTTTTTTCTTCATGAGTATCATTGTTGCCCTCTTTATGGGGTTGACGGTAAGTGCTGAGGAAATCATCAAAGACAGGAAGATCTTAAAAAGAGAAGCATTTCTACACCTTAGTAGGCTGAGCTACCTTTCCTCTAAGACCTTATTGCTTTTTTCCCTATCAGCAATACAGACCTTTCTGTTTGTTTTGATAGGTTCATGGATACTTGAGATCCATGGAATAACCTTCTGGTTTTGGCTAATTCTCTTCTCAATTTCTTGTTTTGCAAACATTCTTGGCTTAAATATTTCGGCAGGTTTCAACTCAGTTATTACTGTTTACATTCTTATTCCATTGCTCATTATTCCTCAGCTCCTCCTTAGTGGAGTAGTAGTGAATTTCGACAAGCTTAATCGCGCATTTTCTAACCACGAAAAAGTGCCGATCATTGGAGAATTAATGGCATCTCGTTGGGGTTTTGAGGCACTTGCAGTCACACAGTTCAGAGACAATCCTTACAGCAGCGATATCTATGAACTTGATCGAGAAATAGCCGTCAACACATTTAAGTCTGCTAACCTCATACAAGAGCTTCAGGGCAGATTAAACCAAGTTCATAAGAATCCAGACAGAGAGAATAATAAATATGATCTGGAAATCCTGAAGAACGAATTTGAAAAGCTCCTAATGGTCTTTGGTAAGGATAAGTTCAAATACTTAGACAACTTGACTGAGGAAAAATTTGATTCTGAGACGCATTCAGAAGCGAAGAAATTTCTAGATGCCGCCAAAACTGTATACAACAATCGGCGAAGGAAATCCAAAGAAGAACTGGATCGATGGATCAATGAAAGAACGACCACACCGGAGCTTAGCGAATCATTCATCAAACGCAAAAACAGATTCACCAATGAGCGAATTGAATATATGGTAAAAAACATCGGAGCAAAGCGTAGGGTGGTTGCAAACGACCAAGAACTGGTTCAAAAAATTTACCCCATCTATGCCAGAAATGACTTTCCGGATCACTTCTTCGATTTCAGAACCATCTTTTATTATCCTGTAAAGTACATCGGAGGAATTTATGTAGATACTAAAGTTTTCAATACCCTGGTCATCTGGTCAATGACGATAGTCTTGTTCGTAGCTGTCTATTTTGATTGGCTGAGAAAGCTAGTCGGTGGCAGACTTGTCAAATAGGAACATTTACGTGTCTCTCCGCGTGGTAAGAAGATCTTACCAGTGGTCCTGATTCTACATATTTCAAGCCCCTTCGAAGGCCCTCCTCTCTGTAGTGGTCGAATTTATCAGGATGAACAAACTCGGCAACTTCTATGTGACGTTTTGTAGGTTGCAGGTATTGACCCAGAGTAAGAATATGTAATCCATTTTCCACTAAGTCATCCATCGCTTTATAGACCTCTTCATTTGACTCCCCTAACCCCAACATAATGCCAGACTTGGTCCTTTTTCCCGCCTCTTTTGTCAGTTTTATTTGCTCAAGACTTCGAGCATACTTTGCTTGGGGACGTACTCTTCTGTAGAGGCTCTCCACAGTTTCCATATTGTGTGAAACGACTTCCTGACCTCCTTCTATCATACGATACAATGCCTCCCAGTTTCCTTTCACATCTGGGATTAGCGTCTCTATTGTAGTGCCAGGAGACTCTTTTTTAGTTTCCACCACCGTCTGAAACCATATTTCAGCTCCACGATCTTTTAGCTCATCTCTGTTTACTGAGGTGATTACAGCATGCTTCACTCCCATCAATCGAATCGCTTCGGCAACACGCTTGGGTTCTTCTTGATCATACTCAGGCGGCCTTCCAGTAGCAACTGCACAAAAGGTACAGCTCCTGGTGCAAACATTGCCAAGAATCATAAAGGTTGCGGTACCTTCACCCCAACACTCGCCCATGTTTGGGCAATTGCCACTTTCACAAATGGTATGCAACTTATGCTCATCGACTAGTTTTCGAACCTTTGCATAGTTTTCACCTACGGGTAGTTTTACTCGCAGCCAATTTGGTTTCTTTTTTCTTTCCGGCTTGTCTATTACAGGTAAGTCAATCATAAGCTAATTCCTTGCAAAAATGCAAAACTACGTCAGGATCTGTAAAGAGTAATTACTTTCTCGAGCCCCAGAATAAGGTAAAGAAAACAGAAGAATAAAGAGAATTGTTCGGTTGTGTTGGAACAATAATGATTTCTCGGGTGAATGCCTCAAACATTACTCCAGCTTCTATTCCAGCCACATTACTTCGATAAGTTCCAAACTCAAAAAGTATAGAAGCTTTTGTATTTATTCCAGGTACAATGCTCGACTCCCCTAGGCCCTGAAACAACTTGCCTGGTCCGAGGTATCGTTGAGGACCTGGAAATGTAGGGGGGTTGGTGCCGGGTACGGCCTGAAACTGTTCATATCTGCCATCCCCAATGGAAAGATAATAGGGTGCTTCCAGACCAATCGTAGGCCCAGCAGCTGCCATTGCACTGATTTGGACTCCCTGTTGATTCGCTTTTCGGAAGAGCAACTTCTCACGGCCATACTGAAGCCTTATTGCATAGAGGTGATGTGATTTCCCATAAGTGAATCCGGCTCCAGTCTGCCCCACAAATCTCACCTCACTGGGGTGTTTTACATTTGAAAGTTCTAAGCCAAAGGTTTCATAAAATTCATTCCCGCGAGTGCGGCTATACCTAAGCATTAACCCTCCGATCAGTCCCCCATTTGTATTTTTATTGATTCCCCAAATCCATTCAGAAGTATACTTATATTCTTCTCCCTCAAATAACTGAGCAGAAGTCAGCATCGGAATGATCAGGGCCAAATAAAGAATACTTTTTTTCATATTGTTCTTAAATAACAAAAATAAGAGCAAACTCCCTACATAATCTCCCTCGATTTTTGATCGATCTCCTCGAAATTTATTCCATTGTGCGAGTCTTCCAAAACCACCGCTCCTTTAGAAATGAGAATAGCTTGAGGAGATTGATGTACAACACCGTATTGGGAAGCAATTTGATTAGATACTTCTCTGTAGGTTATCAGATCGAGATAAAAGCTGTCAAAAGATGCATTTTCCTGATAAGCACTCTCAAACTTGTTTATCACCATACTACTAATCGCGCATCTGGTACTATGCTTAAAGATCAAGACAGGCCGATTGTAAGACCTTTCATTTATTTCCTTCAGCTCATCAACGGTGGTAAGTGGTGTCCAATTGACTTCTTTTTTTTCTTTTTTGGAGAACAGGCCAGACAACATATTCAAAGCTATTTAATCAGTTATTCCAGATTACCCTTTCCTTTTTATCAAACTTGGGCTTATCTGCAGGTTTTTTAACACCTTTTGAGTTTTGTTTGGTTCCATTTATCCGGGTCCAATACACATTCCATTTTCTTAGAAGCTTCCTGACATTCGGATCACTAAATTTCATTGCAAAGTGATAGTTGCTACTAGGATGTTGTTCGCCTCTTCTTTTTCTATTTACCTTCCAGTTGCCTTCCCACATAGATGACTCCTGGTAATAATTTATCAGGCCTGATTCTCGGTCTCTGAGGATCTGGAAGAACCCTACTTTAGTCCCCGTGTACCTTGGCTTTATCCGATAGTCTTTGCCTCGAAATGGCATTCCTTCGGAATATCTTGGCTTTATTTTGTAGTCTATTCCCCTAAATGGCATTCCTTCAGAATATCTAGGTTTGGTAAAATCTGAACTAAATCTCGATTTTCGGTCTAGCGCAGAGTACCTGGGATTGATCCTATATCTGGCATTGGAAAAGGGGTTGCCCTCGGAATACCTAACAGCTACTTTATAGTCCTTACCTCGAAAGGGATTGCCCGGGGAGTATCTAACGTCAACTTTGTACTGAGCACCACGGAAAGGATTTGCTCTCGAATATCTTGGCGAGACTCGATAGGCACTTCCACGGAATGGGTTACCTAATGAGTACCTGGGAGAGACTTTGAATGCGCTACCGCGGAATGGGTTGCCCGGGGAATATCTAGGTGAAAATTTATAAGAACTCCCTCTAAACGGATTACCCGGAGAATTTCTGGTTACAACTTTATACTGTCTGCCTTTAAAGGGATTTCCCAAAGAATACCTAGGAGACACTTTAAATACACTGTTCTTAAAAGGGCTCCCGTTAGAATAGCGTACGTTAGTGGAATACCTGGTTCCTCTAAAGGGGTTTCCAATAGAAAGTCTGGGCGAACTTCGAAACTGATTGCCCCTGAAAGGGTTTCCCGCAGAATACCTGACGCCAATGGAATACCTTTTGGCACGCGAAGAGGGGTTTGAATACCTTGGTGAACTACGACCTACATTTTTGAAGGGAGATGCGGCTGATGAATACCTCACCGATTGCTGACCTGCCCTTTTGGTCGGTGGGGGATCGCTTTTCCCAACCTTCTTTTTACTTCGGAAAAAAAGGAAGCCCCGCCGTTCAACTTTAGCATTTTTCAGCTTACGATCCGTATCCTCTAAAAGCTGAGCTTCGACGGATGTAAGTGCAAAACCAAGCACTATTGCTATCGTTAGAAATCTTTTCATTCCCTACTTCTCACCCAAAGATTTGCATTTTAGGTGATAAGATCAACGATTCCGTCGAAATCTAAGTATACTATATCTTAATTGCTTCTCCCTGTTTATTCAAAACTTCGTACTCGGTAAGGGCCTTAGAACTGTCCTCCACCAAGGAAACCCACCTAAAGTACTTGAGAAACCATTTTGCCCTTCTTGAGTAAATTCCATTGGCAAAATAAGCATACAGGTATGGATGCAAAGCCAGCGTTATTTTCTTCTCATTTTGGGATTCAAAAATGTACTTGACAGTATTTTCAACCTGGTCAGCCACTTGAATTGAAGCAGAGATTTTGCCGGTACCGCCACATGTTGGACACACTTCTTTCGTCTTAATTGACAGTTCGGGCCTCACTCTTTGACGAGTGATTTCCATGAGACCAAATTTGGACAATTGAAGAATGGTGTGCTTTGATCGATCACCTTTCATCACCTCTTTCATCTTGGCATAAAGCTTTCGCTTGTTTTCCACTTTACGCATATCGATGAAATCAATCACAATGATACCACCCATATCTCTGAGTCTCAGCTGACGTGCTATTTCCTCCGCAGCATCAAGATTCACTTTTAATGCAGTATCTTCCTGATTGTCTTCCTTATTGGACTTGTTTCCACTATTGACGTCAATGACGTGAAGCGCTTCAGTATGCTCTATGATCAGGTAGCCGCCATTTAACATGCTAACCGATTGTCCAAAAGAAGTTTTGAGTTGTTTTTCTACCCCAGTCGCCTCAAAAATTTTAGACTTCCCTGTGTAGTGTTTGATGATCTTTTCTTTATCAGGAGCGATCCCTTTGACGAAGGATTTAATCTCTTGATGCAGTTCTTTATCATCAACCAGAATATTATCAAAGCTTTCGTTCAGGACGTCTCTGAGAATCGAGTTGGCCCTGGTCATTTCTCCAATGATCTTGTCCTTAGTCTTAGCCTTTACCAAGGCCTTCATTCCTGCATCCCATTTTTCAACCAAGCCCCGTAAGTCGGAGTCTAGTTCTTTGACATCCTTGCCTTGCGCCACCGTTCGGATGATCACTCCGAAACCTTCTGGTTTTATTGAACTAATGAGACGCTGGAGACGCTTTCGCTCGTTAGCGTCAGTAATTTTTTTGGATACATTTACTGTATCTGAGAACGGTACCATAACCAGGTACCTTCCGGCTAGTGACAACTCGCAGGAAAGTCGAGGGCCTTTTGTAGAGATAGGTTCTTTCACCACCTGAACCAATATCTTTTGCCCTTTGGTAAGGACTTGGTTCATTTTGCCTAGTTTATTGATATCTGGTTCCGTCTTGAAACCGGACAACCTTGTGCCATTAAGTCGCTTCGCTATGGTAAGCTTTGTAAACTTATTAAGCGACTGGACTTGTGGCCCTAAATCCAGGTAATGAAGAAAGGCATCTTTTTCATATCCTAAATCAATAAAAGCTGCATTTAATCCTTGTACAACTTTTTTTACTGATCCTAAATAGATGTCACCAACATTGAAGGAGTGGCCTCCTTCATCTTGGTGAAATTCAACAAGCCTTCTATCTTTTAGTAAAGCAATTCGACATCCTTCACGAGTTGAGTTAATGATAAGTTCATTACTCATTTCGGATAGTTATTTGCGTCTAATTACTTTTTCTTATGTCTATTTTTTCTAAGTCTTTTCTTCCGTTTGTGTGTCGAGATCTTATGTCTCTTTCTTTTTTTACCACAAGGCATAATTTCTAAATTTTTAAATTCTCAAATATTTTAAAGTGCTTTTAGGTATTCATCCGCCATCGCTTTGATTGCGGGAATTGAATCTCCAGAAGCTAAAATTTCTTCCAAAAGCAGACGAGCCTGCGTTTGTTCATTCAGCTCAATCATTGAAACCGACAGATACAGCTTTGACTCTAGGTCTGTGGAGTCTAATGAAATCAACTTTTCAAATCTATTCTTGGCACGGTCAAACTGCCCACTTTGAATCGAGAGTAGTCCCAGGTTCAAAATAGCCTGTCGATTGCGCTCATCTTCCTCCACAATTTCCCTTAACATCGAGATTCCAACCATGGGGTTTTCGGAAGCGACCAACGTCATGGCCAGTCTGTTTTTCAAGAATAAGTCTTCCGGATCTTTTTCCAGAAGTTGCTCTAATATCTCTCTCGCCTGTCTTGCATAGGTGATCCCTACCTCAGCGCTTGGGGATCTCTCAAACGCAATGAAATAAATATCAGCAGCTTTCCGAGAGGCTACAATTTCCCAATCCTCAATGGCCCTTGCATAGGTCAATGCACTGTCGATAACCCCATAGTCAAGGAATGCAATCGCCAAAGAGTGCGCAAAGATACTTTTTTTGGCAAAATTTTCTTCGCTTTTAATGGAAGATCTTAAGGCTTCTATTTGAGCTTGAACCTTTTCCGGAATGTCAAATGTATGTTCCTTCGTATCGACAACCTGCTGCAATTGATCATTTTCAACTACATTTCTCGGAAGCTGAAAAAGAAGGACCACCAGTGCTACAGCACCAACCAGCAAATAAAGTTGTGACTTCCTCAACTTTTGATTTTAGTGCTTCTTTTAATTTTCTCAACAAAAATTTTCGACGGCTTAAAAGACGGCACATAATGCTCATCAATTACGATTGCCGTATTTTTTGAGATATTTCTGGCTATCTTCTTTGCACGTTTTTTGTTAATAAAACTTCCAAAACCACGAACATAAACATTTTCACCGTTGGCCATGTTGTTCTTCACCACAGTGAAAAATGCTTCGACCGAGGCTTGAACATCTGCCTTATCGATTCCTGTTTTGTCTGAGATTTCGTTGATTACATCCGCTTTTGTCACAACTCACTGATTTTTAGGTAGGTGTATTTAAATTGGGTCGCCAAAAATAGGTTTGTGCATTCATATAAAAAAAGAAAATCAAATAATAAATCTGTCAAATTGACTCCATTCGCTCAAACCTTAACTAGTTGGTATAGAGGACATAAGAGAAACCTCCCCTGGAGGTTAACGAAAGACCCATATCCAATTTGGCTTTCAGAAATTATTTTGCAACAAACCAGAGTAGAACAAGGGCTGCCATATTGGGAACGGTTCATGGCAAGTTTCCCTAACATTGCTGACTTAGCGAATGCATCAGAAACACGGGTGCTCCTTCTATGGCAAGGCTTGGGGTACTATTCCAGAGCTAGAAATCTCCACACTACAGCAAAAATCGTTCACAATGAGTATCAAGATAAATTTCCCACTACCTACGCTGAACTACTCAAACTGAAGGGGATCGGACCATATACAGCAGCTGCCATCGCATCAATTTGTTTTGATGAGCAAACACCTGTGGTCGATGGAAATGTCTATCGATTTGCCTCTCGCTATTTTGGAATTGAAACTGATATCGCCACCTCAGGAGCAAGAAAAATATTCACAGAAATATTGGCCACACACATACCTGCTGAAAGCCCAGGAAATTTTAATCAAGCCTTAATGGAGCATGGATCAATGGTCTGCGCGCCATCCCCTGTCTGCGAAAAATGCGATTTCATTTCAAGCTGTTATGCCTATTCAAAAAAACTTCAAAAGTCTTTGCCGATAAAAAGTAAGAAATTGAAAGTGAGGAAGCGGTACTTTAATTATTTGGTCATAAGCCACGATGAAAAAATGTATTTGAAGGTCCGGAAAGCAAATGATGTTTGGCACGGCTTGTATGACTTTTACCTTATTGAGGGAAAACACACTGAAGAGGAAGTTTTGACAATGGCTTCTGCTGCATTAAAATCCACCCATTTCCTTATTTCAGAAATTTCCGGAGAGGTACTTCATGTTTTAAGTCACCAACGAATAATCGCTCGATTTTACACGCTCTCCGTTTCCAAAGCCTTAAGTAGCTCCGTTATGCAAAACTTAAGAATAGACAAATTTTCAACTGAGGAAATATTAAATTTGCCGAAACCAAAGTTAATAGTCAACTACCTCGAGGCTCGGGGTATTAAATAAAATTATATGTCTGGAGTAAACAAAGTAATCCTTGTAGGGCGTCTTGGGAAAGATCCTGAAGTTAGACACCTTGAAAACGGTGCTACTGTCGCCAATTTTTCAATGGCAACTTCCGAAACCTACAAAGATCGCCAGACCGGAGAGCGGAGAGAACAGACCGAATGGCATAATATCGTACTTTGGAGAGGACTGGCAGAAGTGGTTGAAAAATATGTGAAAAAAGGTGACATGCTCTATGTGGAAGGCAAGCTTCGTACCAGGTCGTGGGAAAAAGATGGAATTACCAGGTATACAACCGAAGTGGTTGGAGATAGTATGACAATGCTAGGTGGAAGAGGCGATGCTCCTTCGACAGGTTCTGATTACCAGCCGCCCTCAGTACAAGATACTCCGGCAGAAAGTGCCACCGACGATCTGCCATTTTAATCACCAAATTAGTCTTAATTGGATACATCATTAGAAGATCCTTTCCCCCCCTTATTAAGTGTATTTTCGGACCAACCAACACTTTTCATTTTCAATGGGGTCATTATCATCATACTGTTGTTGTTGTCCGGACTCGTTTCAGGTTCTGAGGTCGCATTCTTCTCTTTTAATCATAGTCAAATTCGTTCTTTCACTTTATCAGAAGACTCGAAGGAAAAGAAGATAGGTCGATTATTACACAACCCTAAAAGACTCCTCGCCACGATATTAATCGTCAATAATCTGCTAAACATTTTTATTGTCACCATCTCCACGTACGTGACCTGGAAGGTAGTTGGTGAAAATGGAAGAGACGGAGTGGTCATTGCAACATTAACCACAATCATTACCGTGCTCATCATCTTTTTTGGAGAGATTATTCCTAAGGTTTACGCAAATCACAACGGGATTTCGTTTGCCAAAATGACATCGGGATTGCTCATGTTCTCCTACCGTCTGTTCAGACCAATTTCTTGGTTCTTGATGAGCCTTACCAACCTGATTGAGAAACGGGTTGAAAAAAAAGGATATAACCTAAGCGTGGAAGAAGTGCATCAAGCTCTTGAAATCTCTGTTGAAAAGGAGGAAGTGACTGAAGAGGAAAAAGGCATCTTGAAGGGAATAGTCAATTTTGGAACACTCTCAGTGAAGCAAGTAATGAAATCGAGATTGGACATTACCGCCTTTGACTTGGAGACAGATTTCCATGAACTCATGAATCAGATCAACAAGAATGGCTATTCCAGGATTCCGATTTTTTTCGAAACAATAGATAAAATCGAAGGTATTCTCTACATCAAAGATCTTCTCCCGCACATCGACAAAGAAGAGGATTTTAAGTGGCAGGAGCTGCTTCGGCCGGCGTATTTTGTGCCAGAGAGTAAGAAAATCGATGACTTATTCAAAGACTTTCAAGAAAAGCAAGTTCACATGGCAGTTGTTATTGATGAATATGGCGGCACCTCTGGTCTGATTACCATGGAAGACGTGATCGAAGAAATCGTGGGAGAAATAAATGATGAATTTGATGACGAATCAGATGTGCCCTATAACAAGCTTGACAACAACACTTACATCTTTGAGGGGAAAACCTCTCTGAATGACTTTTGCAAAATTACCGAATCCGATATTTCAGTTTTCGAGGAAGTAAAGGGTGAGTCAGAATCAATCGGAGGATTGTTGCTGGAAATCAACTCAAAACTTCCACACGCTGGTGAAAAAATTGAATTTCGGAATTTTCTCTTCACTGTGGTGGCAGTAGACTTGAGACGAATAAAACGAATTAGAGTCTATATCAAAGCCGATAAAACGAGCGTTTAACGCTTCAGATCTTTCTATGAAGTACCTCAAAATTATTATCGCGATCATTCTCACTGGTTGCACAGGAGATTACCTCCCAAAGCCCAAGGGATTTAACAGAATCGTTTTACCTGAAGCAGAATACGTCCCACTTGCGGATACATTTCCTTATTATTTTGAGTACTCGAAACACGCCAGGATTCTTCCTGATTCCAGCTGGATCGCAGAAAAAGATTGGATCACAATTCATTATCCGAAAATGGGTGCCTCACTTCAAATTACTTACAAACCTGTTACAGATTCAATCATTCGAGAATACCTAAGTGATTCTTACAAGTTGACTTCCCAACATAATATAAAGGCATATGCAATTGATGAAAGCATACTGGAACTACCCAATGGTCTCTATGCTTCTTATACTGAACTGGAAGGTCAAGTCCCAACACAGGTTCAGTTTCACATTACGGATCTTGACAGCTCTGAGCATTTCTTAAGAGGAGCACTTTATTTCAGAATGGCTACCAAAAATGACTCCCTAGCACCCGTTATCAATTACCTGAAGAAGGATGTTATTCACCTTCTCACAAGTTTGGAGTGGAGAGACTAAATTTAGTCCATGCACCCATTCTTTGACCGATCAATTGAATTCTTAAAAGGTGTCGGACCTCAGCGTGCTGAAACCCTCGGCAAAGAACTGAAGATTTTCACTTTTGGAGACCTCCTTCAGCACTACCCTTTTAGGCACGAAGACCGGTCC
Organism: uncultured Roseivirgaceae bacterium; assembly: GCA_964591785.1. Taxonomy (GTDB): domain Bacteria; phylum Bacteroidota; class Bacteroidia; order Cytophagales; family Cyclobacteriaceae; genus Ekhidna. The sequence continues at coordinate 22,005 of CAZQDI010000006.1, read as the reverse complement.
AAGTTTTTCAAAATCAATGAAGTTGCTCCCGACCTACCATACATTCAAATAATCGGAGAGTTTAGATCATTTAAGACGATTGGAATTGGTCGGAAAGCCAGGTTAGTAGGCCTCTTTTCAGATGAAACCGGCATGATTGAAATGGTCTGGTTTAAAGGAATTCAGTGGGTCCAAAAAAGCCTCACCATAGGAGTCAGATACGTAGCCTTTGGAAAGGCCACCTTATTCAATGGAAAACTCAATATTGCTCATCCCGAGATCGAAATTCTAACAGAAAAAAATACCAGAGGCGGCTACCTCCAACCCATCTACCACTCTACTGAGAAAATGAAGAGGAAAGGAATGGAGAGCAAGTTCTTTTCCAAAGTAATGAAAGTACTGCTCGTCGAAGCTGTGCATCAAATTCGGGAAACATTACCAGAAAGCCTTCTCAATCAATTTAAGCTGATGGACAAGAAGGCCGCTGTGGTATCGATGCACTTTCCCAGAACTTCTATTCAACTGCATCAAGCACAGCAGAGGATGAAGTTTGAGGAGTTGTTTTATGTCCAATTTAGACTTATCAAACTAAAGATTGCCCGTACGGAGCGATACAAGGGCGTCATTATCAATAATAGCAGCTTACTCAATGAATATTATGATGAGCATCTTCCATTCGAGCTAACTAATGCGCAGAAAAAAGTGGTGAAAGAAGTGTATGCTGATTTCAGGTCTGGACAACAAATGAACAGGTTGGTGCAAGGAGATGTTGGCAGTGGAAAAACAATGGTCGCCTGGCTGTCTATGCTGATTGCGATCGGCTCAGAATTTCAATGTGCGTTCATGGCTCCAACCGAAATCCTTGCAGAACAGCACTTCAATGGTCTTAAGGAACAAGCCAAACCTCTTGGCATTCACATGGCCAGACTCACAGGTTCTACACCAAAGTCAGAACGTAGACTTATTCACGATGGCCTACTATCAGGAGTAATTAAGATTCTGGTGGGAACTCATGCACTTTTAGAAGACAAAGTGAAGTTCAAAAACCTTGGCCTGGCAGTCATTGACGAGCAACATCGGTTTGGAGTTGCTCAAAGAGCGAAGCTTTGGACAAAAACAAAGGAGATCTATCCGCACGTTTTAGTAATGACCGCAACACCCATACCTCGGACGCTTGCAATGACTCTTTACGGTGATCTGGATATTTCAGTGATTGACGAACTACCCGCAGGCCGAAAACCCATCAAAACCCAGCATTACCGCGATAATAAGCGATTGGAAATGTTTAGGCTTGTAGAAGAAGAAATTGAAAAAGGGCGGCAGGCTTACATGGTGTATCCACTCATTGAAGAGTCTGCCACCTTGGATTATAAAGACCTGATGGATGGGTACGAAGCAGTAACCCGGCGTTTTCCTACCTATCAAGTCTCCATCGTGCACGGTCGAATGAAAGCAGAGGATAAAGAATGGGAGATGCAGCGTTTTGTAAAAGGGGAAACACAGATCATGGTGGCTACTACTGTGATTGAAGTAGGGGTAAACGTACCGAATGCGACCATCATGGTCATAGAAAACGCAGAGCGTTTCGGCCTTTCCCAACTTCATCAATTACGAGGAAGAGTTGGAAGAGGTGCGGATCAAAGCTTTTGCATGCTTATGACTGGTAACAAGCTCAGCGCTGAAGGAAAGGTTCGCCTCAAAACAATGGTTGATACTACTGATGGGTTTAAAATTGCTGAGGTTGACCTCGAACTAAGAGGTCCGGGGGACTTAATGGGAACCCGGCAAAGTGGTCTTCTTGATTTGCTGGTCGCTGATCTGGTGAAAGACGTTGAGATCTTAAAAGTGGCCCGCATTGCTGTCAGTAATATCTTAAATGAAGATGCCAAACTTGAAAAACAGGAACACAGTATGATCAAGGAACATATTGAATCATTCAGCAAAAATGCAGTCCAATGGGGTAGAATTAGTTGATGCGTTTCAGACCTCTTATCCAATCCGTCATTCCTATTGACCCTAAAACAATGATGACTGGCAATAAGGGAAGGAAAAACCTGCCATCCCAATCCACCCAGGTAATCGAAATAATTGTAGTGTGAAGTATGAAATAGGCAATGCTTGCTTTTTTCAAATAATCTGAAACAAGACCTTTTTTAATTGCCCTATAGGCAAAATAGTAGGACGGCCAAAGAAAAACGATCATTGAGATATTGTGCACCCATGACCAAAACGGACGTACATGCGAGAGGTACATGACTATTTTGCCAAACATCAGTTTGGCGAAAAACCAGGGGTTCGAATAAACGAATGAGGCCATTTTCTGCAGGATTGGCTGGTCAGCAGGAGACTTCACAAGATCATGAGGCACTGGAACGGTCATCGATTCATGATAGTGACGCTCCGATGCCTCGTGCATGGCAAAAATGATGTCGCCTTTCTCATAAATCAGCATAACAGCATGAGCCGAGATGATTTTATTCGCCAATACCATTAGCAAGAAGGTAGTCACAACCACAGCCGAGATTTTCCACCATCGGTATCTCGGTCGTTTTAGATAATTCCAAACAAAAGGAACAGCCAGAGCAATAAAAAGTGCCGAGGACGTAGGTTTGGAGAAAAAACAAACCAATAGTCCAACTGCTAATAAAAGGTAGCTCCAATTTCTATGTTTCTTGACTGACACAAGAACCGCCAAATAGAAAACAATGCAAATTACGCTCCTGTAAAATGATTCTGTCAATACATAGGATTGCCAAAGCAGGTTATCTGGGAACAGTATGAATATGATGCCTGCTAAAAAACCTGTATTTACACTTGCAGAAAGCCTCTTCGTACTAAAAAAAACAGCCAGCATCGCTGCATAACCAAGCAGATACTGGCACAAAATAATGATAAAATTATCTGATCCTATGAGTTTGCAGAAGTAGACGAAAAACACATAGCTGATGTACCAAAAATTCAGCTTATCGAAGTACACTCCTTGGACAGAAAGGTTAGCGGCATACGTGAGGTATCGTGGTGAGTCGTTCATGATCTTGACACCATATTTTGAATAGAGTGATAAACTCACAATCAAATAGAGGACAGTCAAGACGAATAGACTGAGTTTGAAACTAATTTGATTTGCGGTAATTGTGCTGAGCCTGCTCATGTAATAGTAGATCAAGGGAGAAGTTAATGCTAATTCGTTTTTTCTAATGGAATATCAATAATTTAATAACATGAAATCGCAGTTCATAAAACTCTTGAGCAAGCAAATTGATAAGCTTGAAAATGATTCATTTGATTTGGAAGCATGGAAAACGAGTGCCATCGCTGTCTTGCATCGGGTTTTTGGTGAAACGGATTCCCGGGCGAAACAAATAAGTGACTTGAAAATCGATTATAGCAGCTGGATGCTTCGGGATAGCAATTCGAATTATAAGCCCGTAGAAACTGCCAAGCTAAAAGGAAAAGAAATCATCAAAACTGCAATTGAAGAAATTGAGATTTTTGGCACTCCCGCAGACCTCCCCTCTGATGTCCTTGGCAAAGAGGTAGCAAAAGAGCTTCAAAGCATGAATGAAGAACAACGGAAGAAGCATTTTGAAGGAATGAAAAAGGAAATGTTGGTTAAGCTCCTAATGGAACTAACCAAATGAGAAGTTTTTTCCTACCAATTCTTGTATTGGCCGTTTTGGGCTGTTCCGAAAAGCCTGATGTTTCCGGGCTTTGGGAGCTTCATCAAATGGATGTCGATATGATTCCAAAGGGTTTCCGCCCCACCTATATTCGATTCGAAAAAGATGGGACATTCTTTGTTTCCAAAGAAAAGGGGGATGTTTTAGGCTTATATCAAATAGATAAAAAATTACTTACTCTTACCAGTAATGATGAAAACTGGTTCAATCGGAAATGGCAAGTACTTGCGACAGAAGATGAGCTGGTTTTTAATGATGTCAAAAATAGTTTTCGGGGCGCCCAGATGCGCTTTAGGAAAATAGAAAAATTTCCATCTTTTGACGAATTCCTTGAAAAGCTCCGGGGGAAGTGGATGCTATATAAGATCATTGAAAAAGGAGATGAGCGACGGGTCAGTAACATGCAGGTTTATATCGGAGAGGAACAATACCAAATATTGGAAGGAACCGAAGTGACTGAAGAGGGGAGCATTTCAATCGATACGCGCCATCACAAGATCACTTTCGAAAAAATGGAGATTGCCTGGGAGGTCCGATTCGTGTTGGATGACTTGCGTTTGGAAAATGAAGAAATGGGTCTTACGTACCGGTTGCGGAGAATAAAAAAGTGAAACCAGGCACCTTGGTGACTTTCGAATACTCTTCTGGCACATTTATTGAAAGTTCAAAGGAATGAAGCACTTAACCGTGTTGATATCAATTCTTCTATCTTCTTCGGTTTCTGCCCAAACGTTTGATTATGTGTGGGAAGAAAGCCCTACGAATACCGTTTTGAGTGTGAAAATACCCGCTAAGAATCTGCCGGAAAGGATTGACTTTGTTTCGGTATTGTGGACTGGTTCTGCCAATATCAAGCTGCAGGACAGTACAATCGCCGTAGGAAATATTAAGCTTAGATCCCAGGATAACGAAAACTGGATTTTGACTCTGGAAAAGTACATTTATACTAAGAACCGGAGCAAAAAAGTAAGGTGGAGTCCGGAGTTTCGAAAAACATTGGCTTTGGCAATAATTGACGAACTCACTTTTTATCTGGATTAGAAGAGGAAGGGGTCAGTGCTTGAAGTGCCTTATACTGGTCATCACCATGGCAAGTCCATTTGCATCGCAGTAATCTATAGAGTCCTGATCTTTGATTGAACCTCCCGGCTGAATCACAGCGGTAACTCCAGCTTTGTGGGCAATTTCCACACAATCCGGGAATGGGAAAAAAGCATCAGAGGCCATCACAGCGCCATTGAGGTCGAATCCAAATTTAGCTGCCTTCTCAATCGCTTGATTCAACGCATCTACACGTGACGTTTGACCCACACCGCTAGCTAACAGCTGCTGATGTTTGGCCAGCACAATCGTATTTGATTTTGATTGTTTGCAAACCTTCGCCGCAAATAGTAAATCTTCAACTTCCTGGCTGGTGGGTGCTTTGTTTGTTTTAGTTTCTAGATCGACCATAGTTTCCGTCTTCAGGTCATAATCCTGGACTATCGTCCCGTTCAATAAGCTTTTATATTGCAGTTGCTGTCTCCAAATTCTTTTTTGAATTAAAAGAATCCGATTCTTTTTTACTTTCAAGACCTCAAAAGCCTCTGCAGTGAAAGAGGGTGCAATCAAGATCTCAAAAAACAAGTTGCTCATCTCAACAGCAGCGTTGTGGTCAACCTCGTTATTTGTTACCAAAATTCCACCAAAGGCCGAAACAGTATCTGCAGCAAAGGCACGCTTGTACGCTTCAGCAACTGTTGACCCGGTAGCAATGCCACACGCATTGTTATGCTTTAAGATTCCAAAGACTGTTTCATTGGAGAATTCTGCAATCAGCTGAACCGCGGCCTCAATGTCTACAAGGTTGTTGTACGAAATCTCCTTGCCATGTAATTGATCAAAGTACTCTGATAGGTCTCCATAGAAATACCCTTTCTGGTGTGGGTTTTCTCCATACCTAAGCACATTAGCCGGCGAAGAACTGATTCTTAGCTCTCCAACCTCCGTGTCTCGATTCATCCAATTGAAAATTGCTGCATCGTAGTGGCTGGAGGTAGCGAATGCGCGTGTAGCAAAAATCTTTCGCTCAGGCAAGCTGGTTTCACCCTTTTGCTCATCTAATATGCGCTGAAGGTCTCCGTAATATTCTCTTGAACTGACGATGACCACATCATTGAAGTTTTTTGCTGCTCCTCTAATCAAAGCAATACCTCCAATATCAATTTTCTCAATAATATCCTCTTCGACAGCACCTGAAGATACTGTCGCCTCAAATGGGTATAAATCCACGATTACCAAATCAATCGGAGGGATCTCGTACGTCGATGCCTCCTCACGGTCCACCTCATTGTCCCGACGATGAAGAATTCCTCCAAAGACTTTTGGGTGAAGGGTTTTTACTCTCCCACCAAATATGGATGGATAGTCAGTAATTGATTCCACAGGTATCACATCCACACCCTGCTCCTTAATGAATTTCTCTGTTCCTCCAGTCGAGTAAAGGGTTACCCCAAGCTCATTTAATCGTTGAATGATAGGAGTGAGACCCTCCTTATGAAATACGGAAATCAGGGCAGATTGGATCTTTTTAGTAGACATGCGAGAGGTTTAGGTTTTTACGAAGCGGCAAAGATACGATCAGAGATCGTTTTATCAACCCGCAAACAATCGAAGCTTTTTTCAAAGATAATTTTCAATCTCATCGAAGTTTTCCACCCAATCTGCTATTGAGTCCGGGTGAGCTTTTTTAGACTCGACTGGAAGAATAGATTCATTTAGACCAAGGTGTTTTCGGATGTGATCCAGTGAGTTTAACTGATCTTCAAATAGCTCCTCTGCCTTCACTAAAAGTGCATTACTGAAACGCTCAAGACATTGTCGTTCCCATTCTAAAGTCTCCTCTAGCCGTCGCTTGACTTCGGTGGGATCAAGGGCCACCTTTGACCCCTGGAAACGCTCATAATTTCCTGTTTTTCGAGCTACAAGTAGTGATAGTACCATCCTAAGCTTGTCTGCCCGAGTGAGATAAATGACCTTGTAGGAAGAAAGCACTTCGAACAACTGTGGGTAAGCAAACAATTGGTCTAAGGAAATCTTGAATCCATAAAAATCGTGGTTCTTTCTTCGTAAGAAGCTGGTGATTAGCATTTTCAGTGGGAGGTTAACTCGCAGTACCGACAACTTCTCACGGTTGAAAAAAAAGCCAATGGTTTTCTTGAGCAAGCCTGAAGAAACAAATGCATTAAAACTGCTACTATCGCTTACAGAGCGATCAAAGATCTCCTCCTCACAATGAACCTGTGGATGCTGATTCAATGTCTTGGCAAGAAACGTAGACCCGGATCTCCCCGGCGTGATGATAACAAAGCGCATCATTTCAACACATAATCTTCAATCACTTTTGGAAAATGTTCATACTCCAAAGCGTGAACCTTTTCTGCCAATGAATCAGCCGTCTCGGCAGAGCCCACTATACATTTGTCTTGAAAAAGGACCCTCCCTTTATCATATTCGTGGTTTACCAAGTGTATCGTGATTCCTGATTCGGGTTCTCCCGCGGCAATCACTGCCTCATGAACGTTCGTTCCATACATACCCTTTCCTCCAAACTTTGGAAGAAGTGCGGGGTGAATATTAATGATTCGATCTGGAAAAGCAGCTACCAGGTAGCTAGGAATCAACCACAGGAAGCCGGCGAGAATGATATACTCAATTCCTTCAAGCGATTCCAAGAAAGAAACGTCTGCGAATTCGGACCGAGAAAAAGACCTTGAAGGGATATCCAACTTCCTTGCTCGTTGATGAACAAAGGCATCTTCTCTATTCGAAAAAATTTCCTTCACATCTATAGTTGGATGTTGCGCAAAATAATTGACAATGTTCTCTGCATTCGTACCACTTCCAGAGGCAAAGATGACCAGGTTGACTTGTTTGCTCATCCTACAAAACTAGGAGAAGGCATCTTCAAATACTTCTAGTTGATTGTATGAATCGACACTTACAATATCAAACCTTATGTCTTTTATCCAATTGATACCATAAATATACTCTTCTGCAGCACTCTTAATTCGATCCTGCTGAGCAGTGGAAACAAACGTTTCGGGATATCCAAAATCGCTACGACTTCTTTTTTTGACCTCAACGAAAACAAGCAATTTCTCGTCCTTTGTTAGTGCTATGAAGTCAATTTCTGCCCTATTATGGCGATAATTTACTTCCAGGATTTCAAAACCTCGCTCCTCGTAATACCTCCTGGCTTGCTGCTCACCTTTGATCCCTGCATTTCTCTTTTTCTCCATTATGATCGCGAAAGATAATCGCAATGAACCTGAAGCACATTTGGAATTGTTCAATTTCTAAATGGAACTTTGAGTTGTGAGTAAAAAGACGCACTTCATACATCTGGGTCTAAAGGACTATAAGGAAGCCTGGGATTTTCAGGAGAAGTTGTTTAAGGAGACCGTAGACCAAAAAATTGCTAACAGGAAATTGCCCGAGGAAGAGCAGAGGCTGACTTCGAACTATTTGATTTTTTGCGAGCATCCGCATGTATACACGCTGGGTAAAAGTGGAGACGAAAACCACCTCCTTGCCAACCAAGCACTTTTGCAGGAAAAGCAAGCCGCTTTCTATAAAATCAACAGAGGTGGGGATATTACCTACCACGGGCCAGGACAGATAGTCGGTTATCCAATCCTTGACCTGGATCATTTCTTTACAGATATACACAAATATCTACGCTTTTTGGAAGAGGCTGTCATTCAAACTCTTAAAGATTACGATCTGCAGTCAGGAAGAGTAGAGGGACTTACGGGAGTTTGGTTAGATGGAGAAAATGATCAAAAAGCTCGAAAAATCTGCGCTTTAGGAGTCAAGAGCAGTAGGTGGGTGACGATGCATGGCTTTGCATTTAATGTCAATACCGAGCTGGAATATTTCAACTACATTGTCCCTTGTGGTATTCAAGACAAGGCAGTGACTTCCCTTTCCAAGGAACTTGGGCATGAAGTGGATCTTAGAGAAGTAGAAGAAAAGCTAAAGGCACACCTTGCCCAAATCTTTGAAATGGATTTAAAAGAATCAAGCGAAACCGTGTTTTAGACATGAAGAAAGACATTGACTTTTCTCCGGTAAAAGACGTTCATATCGTAGTAGCCAAAACAATAGAAGGCTGGAAAGTTTTTGTTATCAACCGTAACAAGGAAAAACTTGAGAATGTGATGATTACCTCCAGGGGATACGGCGAAAAAGAAAACGAACAACAAAAAACCTCTACGCTACGTCATATGATTCCCTACCTCGACCCTGGCATGGTGGCATTGGTTGAACCAATAGACGAATCCGTGTTCCATCTGAACAATGAATATTGGGTCAGCTACTTCATCAACAATCAGGTATACGACAAAAAATTCATTTTCGTGCCGGAAAGCATCATTGAAGAACATCTAATTTTCATTGAAGAATTAGAAATGCAAGGTATATTACACGACTGATGCAGAATCATTTTCAAGACTTTTTGGTCATCGATATTGAGACAGTTTCGGGAAACGAAAACATTGAGAGCCTTTCCCCCAAGCTCCTAAAACACTGGAAGAGAAAGACTGACTTCATCAGAAACCCAGCAGAAAAATCACCTGAAGAGCTGTATGAAGACCGGTCAGCTATTTATGCTGAATTTGGAAAGATCATTGTGATTGGAATGGCGATCTATCACGAATTGAAAGGTAAGCCTGCACTTCGCGTAAAATCGATCTCATCTGAAAACGAAAAAGAGCTGTTAACTGAATTTAAGAACTTCATAGAAGGCAAGTTTGACCAAGATAACCTGAAGCTTTGTGCACATAATGGGAAAGAATTCGATTTTCCCTTCCTGTGTAGACGTATGTTAATTAATGATATAAAAATTCCGTGGTCACTGAATATGTCTGGAAAAAAACCTTGGGAAATTAACCATGTAGACACCATGGAAATGTGGAAATTTGGTGACTGGAAGAGCTTTACTTCCCTGGATCTCTTGACGACAATCTTCAACATTCCTTCCAGCAAACAAGAGATGGACGGATCAATGGTCACAAAAACTTATTATCAGGAGCAAGATGGGATCAAAAAAATTGAGGAATATTGCAAAAGAGATGTAATCGCCACGGCACAACTCTACCTCCGCCTCAATAACTTACCGTTGATCGAAGAGAACCAGATCAACATTGTATCCAACCAATGAGTAGAAAAAGAAGAAAAACAAAACTTGGCAATCGCTCGAAACAACAAGAGCCGAGCCATGTAAAAAAAATAAAGAGTAAGCTTCACGAGCTTTTTTCAGTCAATGACGGCAATTCCTATGGGTATCGCGAATTGATTCGTAAGCTCCAACTACGAGACAAAAAGTCGAAAGACTATCTAAAAAATCACCTTTTTAGCATGGAGGCTAAGGAAAAGATTCGACGGCTTAGTGATGGCAGGTTTGTTAGCAATGCAGAGAGCGAATATCTGACAGGCATTGTTGATCATGTGAACCCTAAGTTTGCCTATATTGTGACTGCAGACCAGGAAGAGGACATTTGGGTAAAAACTTCTGACCTGAATTTTGCGATTCACGGGGACTCCGTCAGTGTCATTTTAACCAGGCCTGCTGGTAATGGTTTCCGTCCTGAGGGGAGGGTGGTAAAGGTCCTGAAAAGAGAACGTGAAGAATTTGTCGGTCGAATTGAGATTTCCCGAAATTTTTCATTCGTGATTCCCGACAGTCGCAATATTCATTTTGACATCATGGTCTATCCAGAAAAAGTCGGAAAATCGCGACCCAACGATAAGGTCATGGTCAAAATAGACAAATGGCATGATGCGAAGAATAAAAGTCCGATGGGAAGCGTCACAGAAATATTGGGACAAGCTGGTGAAAATGAAGCGGAGATTCATTCCATCATGGCAGAATTCGGATTGCCCTTCAGGTTTCCAAAAAAAATTGAGCGAGCGGCTGATGCGATTGATGATTCAATCACTAAAGAAGAAATTGCAAAACGAATGGATTTCAGAGAGGTTGTCACCTTTACAGTCGATCCATTTGACGCGAAAGATTTTGATGATGCGCTATCCATACGAAAAACTGACGATGGAAAGTTTGAAATTGGAGTTCACATTGCAGATGTATCTCACTATGTGACCGAAGGAACGGAGCTTGACAAGGAGGCTGTTGATCGAGCTACTTCAGTATACCTTGTTGACCGAACCATCCCAATGCTTCCAGAAAGACTTTCGAACGGACTTTGCTCACTTCGACCCAATGAAGAAAAGCTTACTTTCTCTGTTGTTTTTCAAATAGACGGTAAAGGAAACATTAGCAACCGCTGGTTTGGCCGAACTATTATCAAATCTGATCGACGATTCACCTATGAAGAAGCGCAAGAGCGGATAGAAGGGTCTGACGGTGATTTCAAAGAAGAGATCGTAACGCTGAACAATATTGCAAAGCAATTAAGAAAAAAGAAGTTTCAGCAGGGTGCAGTCAATTTTGAAACCGTTGAGGTGAAGTTCAAGCTTGATGAAGACGGAAAACCACTTGAAGTCATTCCAAAAGAACGAAAAGATGCTCACAAAATGATCGAAGAGTTTATGCTACTTGCCAATAAGGAAGTGGCTACTCATATTTTCGATTGGAAAGAAAAAGGCAAAGATGTAGGAAGTAAAACCTTTGTGTATCGGGTACACGACGATCCTGATCCAGAAAAACTCAACACGTTTGCTGCTTTTGCATCTCGATTTGGACATAAGGTAGAGCTTGGCAAGAACCTTTCCGGAGGACTTAATAAGCTCATGGAAGATATTGAAGGAAAACCAGAACAAAACGTATTAGAATCTCTGGCGATCCGTTCGATGGCAAAAGCCAAATACACAACTGACCCAAGGAGGCATTTTGGGTTGTCATTCGATCATTATACGCACTTTACCTCACCAATCAGAAGGTATCCGGACGTCATGGTCCATCGTCTACTTGAGCATTACCTGCAAGGAGGAAAAGACCTAGGCAATGAGGAATATGAGCCTTTGTGTATGCATTCCTCCGAAAGAGAAAAGCGGGCTGCCGATGCAGAAAGAGCGTCGATCAAATACAAGCAGGTTGAATTTATGGAGTCGATGCTTGGTCAGGAATTCGAAGGCATCGTATCTGGTGTGACCGAGTGGGGAATCTTTGTTGAGATTATCAAGACCAAGTGCGAGGGCATGATCAGAATGGCTGATCTAGAAGATGACTATTACGAATTTGACGAGAAGCAGATGCGGGTAATTGGCCGACATAATAAGCACATCATTACACTAGGAGATAAACTTGTGGTGATGGTAGCGAAAACGGATATTGACAAACGCACAATAGACTTAGAGTTGGTGACCGAATGAATGCTTTGTTTCAACTTTCGCTGTTGGTAAATGATTACGACGAAGCCATCGAGTTTTATACTTCCGTATTAGGTTTCGAGTTAGTTGAAGACACCCAATTATCGGATCATAAACGATGGGTCAGAGTACAACCTAAAGGTGGACAGGGAGCAAGCTTACTACTGGCGATGGCCAAAGAAAACCAAAAGCCATTTGTTGGAAACCAGACTGGTGGTCGTGTTTTCTTGTTTCTTCATACCACTGACATCGCTAAGGACTATGAGAGACTGCTTGCCCATGGAGTGGAAATTGTAAGAGTTCCTTCTTCCGAAACATATGGTGAGGTGTTAGTATTCAAAGACTTGTATGGTAATCTTATTGATCTAATTCAACCAAAGTAGTGGACTGGATTTGCAGATTGATCGAAAACAACCATTTTTATCAACAACTTTTCGGCTCGTTTAACTAAACTCGGTGCTCAATATTGAATCGCCCTATCGATGAAAAATTTTACCCTCAGCAAAGCTGCCATTGAAATGCTAGAGGACAGTGGTTATCGTGTCAAAGTCACTGACAAGTTAATCACTTTCAAAAAGCCCTACGACTATGTAGGACCAGCGATTCTCTTTTTCCTTTTTGCGTTGTGCGCTCTTCCTTTATTTGGTTACAGTTATTGGTTAGGTGCTGGTATCTTCATCACGCTTGTTTTGGGCGTCTATCTTCACAGAAATCTTATTTCGAAGGCTTCCACGTTAAAATTATTTACTCGAGACAACAAGCTCGAGTTTAAAAATAAGGACGGCAAAATTTGGTTTTCATTTTGGTATGTAAGAAACCTGTACATCCGTTCAAAATTTAAAAGCGAATACACGAGTGCTTTTAAAAATACAAGTCAAGAGTTCATTGTGAGCATTGGAGTCGAGCTTCGCAGCAGACAAACGAAGGACTTGCTCTATATGACCTCCGATTACAAAGAGCCAAGCGAGCAGATGAATGAAGTGCATGATTTATTCATGGATGTACTTCGACAAAGGGAAGAGTAAAGGTCATCAATCAGGATTTTTTTTGGATCGAAGTAGGGTTTTTTCGGATCAGTCCGTCAGAAAACCAAAGATCATTCTATGAAATCCTGTTCGTATCCATCTACCTACTCATTAAGCCTTAATTCAATTGACCTATTAGCATACAATGGATATCGTTCGAGGTTTTCTGAGAAAGTCACTGAGTTTAAAAGAAACAATGACTTTGTGGGTCCATTTATATTGGTATTTCTCTATGCCTGCGTCGCCTTGCCTCTATTTACATTTAGCTACTGGCTCGCTTTGTTGGTATTCCTTTTGCTAATGACTGGAATCTTCTTCCATAAAAGGCTGATTTCCAAACCCTCATCAATCTACTTGGATACGAATTCCAAGCACATTGAAATTAACAATCGCATGGGTAGGTCGCTACTAACCTTTGAAGAACTAGAAAGTGTCTTTATCCGATCTACCTATAATGGTAGTTACACAAGCGCAGACAAACTTACGAACGAGGAATACGACATCATCATTGGCGTGGTCGATAAATCTGGCAAAGAATTGAACCTCTTTTTCTATAAATCAAACTTTCGTGAGCCCAATCAGGAAATAGTGGAAGTACACGACTACCTCAGAGCCATTCTAAGAGGTTAAGCCACTATTCGGCTTAGCCATAAACATGAAGCATTGCTTTTAAGTCTTCTAATGTATTTGCTTCTTCCGGCGTCTTATCTTTCCTCCATCTACTCATTCTTGGGAAGCGTAAAGATATTCCTGACTTATGTCTGGACGATCTGGCAATCCCCTCAAACGCGATTTCAAAAACTAATGTTGGCGGTACACTGACTACCGGACCAAACTTTTCAAGCACACTTTTTTTAACGAATTGATCGACCTGTTTGAACTCTAAGTCCGTCAGACCACTATATGCTTTGGTGAACGGAACGAGCTTATCCTGATCCCAGACTGCAAAAGTATAATCAGTGTACAAGTTAGCTCTCCGTCCGTGACCGCGCATTGCATAGATTAGGACTCCATCAATCACTAATGGATCTATTTTCCACTTCCACCAATCTCCCTTCTTCCTTCCAACTTGATAGGAGGAGGTCTTCCGTTTGAGCATCAGGCCCTCAGCATGATAGGTTCGGCTTTTATCCCTTTCTTTTTCAAGGTCTAATAAGGAGCTAAAGTTGACAAGTTCAGAAAGCCTTAAGTTCTCGTGGTCTACTCCCTTGACCAATTCTTCCAGTCTGGCTCGTCTAAAATCCAGTGGTTCTAATCTCAGATCTCTTCCTTCGAATTCCAGTAGGTCGTAGGCAACCATGACGATCGGGACTTCTTGCAAAAGCTTCTTACCCACTTGCTTGCGTCCGATTCGACGCTGCAGTTCATGGAATGAAAGTGGTTTTCCAGCTCTGAATGGCAAAATTTCTCCATCAATTGCCACTCCATCGGGCAACATGTCTTTTAAGCCTCCAAGCTCAGGGTATTTCTGCGTAACAAGCTCTTCTCCCCGCGTCCAGACAAAAAGCTCTCCCCCCCTCATAATCAGCTGTCCTCGAATTCCATCCCATTTTCTTTCCGCTTGCCATTTAGTCGGGTCAGCATCGAAATTTGACTTGTCATCCAGTTGATAAGCTAAGTAAAAAGGATAGGGTTTTGATAAATCTTCACCCCCAGACTTCTCCATAATCAACTTTTGAAATGAATGGGTCTGTGGACTCCAGTTTCCCATCAGTCGATGAGCCAACTCATTTTCTCCAATCCCTGTGAATTTGGAAAGGGCCTTCACCATCGTCTTCTGAGAAACTCCAACCCTAAAACTTCCCCCGATCAGTTTATTGAAGATCAAGCGTTCATATTTTGATATGCTTTTCCAACTTTCAAGCACAAATTCCCTTTTTGCCTCGTCGGAATAATCGGCGATCTCAAGAATTGACTCCATCCATTCTGCTAAATCCTTTGCGTCATGCCCTTCTGGATAAGGCAGTACCAATGAGATCGTTTCTGCCATATCACCAACAACTTGGTAAGTCTCTTCAAAGAGCCACATCGGCAATCCTGATTCTTGGGCGGCCCACTCCTTCATCCGGGTTGAGTTGACTGTTCGCTTAGGTCGTTTTCCAAAAAGCAGGGCGACTGCCCATAGTCTGTCTTGGTCCTTGGCCTGTTCCAGGTAGTTTCTTAAGGCATCAATTCGTTCATTCGTTTTCGTTGTCTGGTCCAGTGCCTCGAAAAGTGTAGCAAAATCGTTCATTCGCTGTCAGGTTTTGAGTCATGCTCAACCAAAGAGTTTTCAGGGTCAGCCCGGTAACCCCTATGGTTCAGCCATCGGCTAAAAGTATCAGAGTATCCATGCATGCAAATGACCCTTTCTGCAGAAGTGGCATCTATGGCATCATTCAATCCCTGCCAATCCGAATGATCTGATAGAACAAATCCACGATCTACATTTTGTCTTCTTTTCGAGCCCCTCAGCATCATCCAACCGGAAGCCATACCGACAGAAACCGATCCCAATCTTTTTACCCAACTTGATCCTATTGCCGATGGTGGTGCGATCACTAGAGAGCCGACGAGCTTTTCTTTGGAAATTTGAGTAGATAAGTGCGGAAATTTATCTTCTAAAAAGCCGAGATCCATATGCAACTTGTTTATGACATCTACTGCCCCATGACAATATATGGGCCCAACGGAAGTATCAATACAACTCAAAATTCGCTGAGCCTTACCCAATGCATATGCACTAATTAAGCTCACTTTTCCTTTGGATTGATTTTCTTGCCACCAAGATTCTATTTGCTCTATAACAGATCTTTCATCTGGCCATTGAAAAATAGGTAAGCCAAAAGTGGTTTCCGTAATAAACGTATGGCATCGAACCGGTTCGAAGTTTTGCGCAATGGGGTCAGGGGTCGTTTTGTAATCTCCTGAAACACACCAGACCTCACCTTTGTATTCTACTCTTACCTGGGAAGAACCAACAATGTGTCCGGCAGGATGCAAACTGATATTAACTCCGTTTTTACTGATGGTCTCATTGTACCTAACACCCGATACATTGATCTCTCCTAGTCTTTGGTACAAGATTGGCAAGGACTGTTGGTGAGCAAGGTAGTTCTTATGACCGAATCTCGCATGATCAGAATGTGCATGGGTAATAATTGCGTCCTTGACTGGTTTCGAGGGGTCAATAAAAAAGTTGCCTTGCCTGCAAAAGATTCCTTCCGGGGTAAATGTTAATAACGGATGCTTCATTCCTTTTTCAAACTCTTTGATAAGTCTTTAGTTTACAAGCGATTCATTTTGAACTTAAGATTAAGAATAGACTGAAAGAAACTAATTTTGGAGTGTAGGAGGCCTATGAAAAAAACCATTCTTTTTGTTGATGATGAGGAGATAAACCTTTTTGTTCTGTCCAGAAGGTTTGAAGAGGACTTTAATGTGCTGACATCTAATTCATCCATTGAAGCAATTGAGATCATAAAGAATAGCAATGGAAACATTCATGCCCTAATTTCCGACGTTAAAATGCCTGAGATGACAGGCATTCAAATGATTGAAAAAGTAAAAGAGCATTTAATCGATGTTCCTTGCTTTCTTTTAACAGGGTATGATAACCATGAAGATGTGGAAAAGGCTTTAGCAAACCAACAGGTGAAAAAGCTATTTAAGAAGCCGTTTAACTATAATGAGATTAGTGAGACCTTAAAGGAGCACATCTATTGATGGTTCTCCTTAAGTAAATCCATCACGGTCTTCACTGGATTAAATGTGATAAGCGGTACTTCAACAAAAATGGTGTTCCAAAATGCCATACTCCCATTCCAAAGGCCTGGCAATTCCATTGCTTTTAGTTTTCTTCCCTGATATGATTTCTCAGTAATAAACCCTGTATCATCATCGCGAAAATCTATCAGGTTGAAGGCTTCACCTTTGTAGTTTTTTAAGCCACACACCAGATCCACGGGATTAAAGTGGGTAGATTCAACAAAAATTGACTTCTGAGTTTCATCTTCCGTGTTTACTTGGGCCGACTCTACAATTTGAAGCGATTCTTTTCCATTGCCTTTGATCCAAAATGGACCACCCCCCGGTTCTCCCTCATTCTTTACCATCCCACAGACTCTTATGGGCCTATCGAGCATCTGGATCACCTCATCATTAGAGAAATCACCAACAAGCCCCATCTCTCTAAGAAGTCCCATTCCTTCCGTAGTGATGTCATGACCTTGGTCTGCACGATGCAACAGGTCAAATGCATTCGATTGATACTTCAACAAAACCCCAGCCAAGACCTTCTTAAACCGAATCGTTTCATCCTTAATTCTATCTGGGACAACGTTGTCGATGTTCTTAACAAAGACTAGATCAGCATCCAATTGGTTGAGGTTTTCCAGTAGAGCCCCGTGACCAGCGGGCCTGAAGAGCAAATTGCCATCATCATCTCTAAATGGCTCATTGTTCACATCCACGGCAACCGTATCGGTCGAATTCTTTTGAGTACTATAAGTGATCTGAATTCTCGCTGCAGCCACATTAGAAGAAAGTACGTTTTCAACATGACTTTCAAATTTCTCCTGATGGTCAGGGGACACTGTAAAGTGGATATTCACCTTACCTTTCTTATCTGCGTAAGCTAGCCCTTCAGAAATGTGTTCTTGAACCGGAGTCCTGATGTCATCAGGGTATCGATGAAAACGAAGAAGACCTTTTGGTAAACTTCCGTAAGAAAGTCCATCTTCCGTCAGCAATGCAGCCACGACTTTTTTGTCCTTTTTCTCGATTGCATCCTCGAAGCTGGAAGTATTTGCCGATTCAAATGAGGATTTAAGGTCGTCGTAAAAGGCAAAACTCCTGATTTTATGGAAGAATTCCTGGGCAATAGCAGACTCCAGGTATTCATTTTCCTCCATTTCCAATAATGCAAATAATCCCTTGAACATTCTGGAAGCAGCTCCGGAGGCAGGGACAAACTTGAGCACATCTACCTCACTACGTTCATACCTGGTGATGTGGTCTTCAATCTCATCATCAGTTAGTTTTGCAATCCCTCGGTTTACCGTAGCTGCTGCTGCTAGTTCCAAAGAATCAAAGCCTTCTTTAAATCGATCGATTTGATCTGCAAGGGCTTCTTGAGCGATCCCCTTTTGATCTAGGAGTTTTATGTCTTCAGAGTTCAGCATTCGGTCTAATATTTCTTACTAAGATGTCTATTTTACGTTGAAAAATGTAAATTTTCAAATCATTGTTAAATCTTCACAATTACTTAAAATCGAATTGTGTACTACAAAATAAGAGCACACTGAGTGATTTAAGTATTAACATGAACAGATATGATTCACCAATTTGAAAAGCTAGCCCCTAAATTCTATGGTATTTCCATGATTCCAAAGGAATTGTGGCGACAATATGGATACATCCTTCTAAACATTGCCGGCTCTGATGGAGAGGTCACCGATGATGAGCTGGAGTGGCTGACTGTTAGTTGCGCAGAAGCAGTCGGAATAGAAGAAAGCATAATTTCGGATTGGGAAGACTTCGAATACGATGAGGACGAACTTGAAGAATTGTTCATTGATCTAAACGCTACCTCCTTTGCCAACTACAATAAGTTGCTTATTTATGATGCCATACGGATGGCCTCAGCAGATGGGGACTATGCCGAAGATGAGAAAGAGCAAGTGTACAATGCGGCCAAAATTCTAAAGGTTTCGCAAGAGGCAGTTACAGCGATCGAAGCATTGGTAGAAATGGAGCAGGCAGCTGATAAACTTCGTTTTACATTGCTCTAGCCATATATTTCATTCAACACATGTGCTAGGCGAATGCCTGCTTGCAAAAGACGCTGATTTACCAGCTCTATATTATCATAGTTGTATCGGTAAGTGAGCTTCTTATTTTCAGGTACTGTCTTATAGCATTGCTCTCTGTAGCTTGCCGACTCATAGGCCCATTGAAGAACGGTCGAACTGGTCCATTGCTCCACTTGGTCCTTTGTTGCATGATCAATCCAATCAGAATATTCAGAGTAGCTGTACTGTTGTCCATCAATAATACCACTATCCCACACTCTGTGCAGATTAGAGCCTCTCCAGAAATAATCAAGTTTTAGATCATTTCCCCCTCGATCTGTCCCATTGCCGATATGTAAAGGTTGATGAAGATCTCCAACCAGATGGACAAGGCACTTTAACGCAAAAGCTTCGTCTTCATCAGTAAAGCTTTTTGATTTCAGTTCACTGATTAGTCGTCGGATCGTTTGGATTACATCGCCCTCCTCAGGCGTGCCAACTTCTTCGTAGGACTTTTCGTCTGGAATGGTGGCATAGTGCCACGGAGACATGTGTCTGTATGAAGACTCTGACTTAATAAAATCCATGAAGTTACTTACCTCGGCAAGCGTCTCATTGGGTAGGACCTTGTTAATGTTTCTTTTTGCTTTTTTTGTCAAATGACGCTCAGCAATCAGGCCGACCACCCGATGTCCTGTGGCACCCCAACCAAAAGATTGAATGACCAACAAAACCATGATCAGAAAACAAACTTGCTTCTTCATCAGGCAAAGTTAATTGCTGACCTTGACGTTTATGAAATCGAAATATCTTAGTCTCTAATAAAAAGAGAAGGCGTGCCCACAAGTGGAACACGCCTAATCACCAACCTAACCTAAAAGAAAGCTATTAATAAACGCCTGGGCGGCTGTTTATTGTAATGTCTTTGCGATATATACCCCTGATAAGCACAGATAGTTGCAAACCAGCTTTTGAAAAACCCTTAGCTTTAGATGAATACATGAGAAACCTCTATCAACTAGGAGATTTCAACAATCATTGAATCAAACAAATGACGCACAATAAGACTTACTTTTGCGAACTTATATTTTGCGAAGAGAAGTGGATCCACAGGAATTAATATCAAAGTACAGCGAGGGAAGCATGACGAAAGCAATTGCCGAAACGCTTCAAAAAAGAAGCAAGCTTCGTCTTAAGGGCATTGCAGGAAGTTTTGACGCACTGCTTCTTTCATCCGTTTTTAAATCTGTGGGTGGAATACATCTGGTCATCCTACATGACAAAGAAGAGGCGGCCTATTTTCATACAGATCTTGCCAATTTTTTGAATGACGAGTACCACATGCTTCCATCCTCTTATAAAAAGCCTTATCATTTCGAGGAGATAGAGAATGCAAACATTCTCCAGCGAGCTGAAGTGCTTAGTAAAATCAATGACTCTGAAAAGATCGTGATCATTACCTATCCAGACGCTCTTTCAGAAAAGGTGATCAACAAACGATCTCTGATCTCAAACACTTTCAATGCCCAGATTGGGGAGCAAGTCGATATTGATTTTCTCTCAGATCTATTGCTTACTTATGATTTTGAGAAAACTGACTTTGTGTTTGAACCTGGCCAATTTGCGGTCAGAGGTGGTATTGTTGATGTTTTTTCCTATTCGAACGACCATCCGTTCAGGTTAGAATTGTTTGGAGATGAGATAGAAACAATTAGAGAATTTGACCCGGAAAGTCAACTCTCCACAAAATCTCTGACTAAAATCTCCCTTATCCCTAACGTGCAAACAAAACTGATTACAGAAGAAAGGCAATCCTTTTTGGAGTATGTTTCGAAAGAGGCCATTGTTTGGATAAAAGATTACCAGCAATGTCAGGATATCATAGATAAATCGTTTCAGAAGGTTCAAGAACAATTTGAAACCATTAAAGAAATGAGTGGCGGCTCTAAGCTCATCACCAGGCCTGAACAATTGTTTGAGACACAGCAGTCTTTTATTCAATCTTTTGACAAATTCAGAACAGTAGAATTCGGTCATCGGTACTACATAAACCCAGAGGAGGAGTTTACTTTGGCTATCCGCCCCCAGCCGTCTTTCCATAAAAATTTCTCCATCTTATCAGACAACCTGAGAGAACTTCAAAGAGATGGATACTCAAAAGTGGTAGCAGCTGAATCTTTTAAACAGATCGAGCGCCTCAAGACAATTTTTGAGGAAATAGATCCAGATATTCACTTCAATGGCATGAATGCCTCACTCCGAGGTGGTTTCATCGATGATGACCAACAAATTGCGTGTTATACTGATCATCAAATTTTTGATCGATTTCACCGCTACAAGGGAAAGGAAAAGTTCACAAAATCCAAAGCACTTACACTTAAAGAATTAAAAACCTTGCAACCCGGTGATTATGTTGTTCATATTGATCATGGGGTTGGCCGTTTCGCAGGGCTAGACACAGTGGATGTTGCCGGAAATAATCAGGAGGCACTCAGAATCGTATATCGCGATGATGACCTATTATATGTAAGCTTACATGCATTGCATAAAGTATCGAAATATTCTGGCAAGGAAGGTGAACCTCCGACCATCAATAAGCTTGGGTCCCCTGAATGGGAAAACAAAAAGAGGAAGGTAAAGAAGAAAGTAAAGGACATCGCTAAAGACCTCATCGACCTTTATGCAAAAAGAAAGGCAGCCAAAGGCTATGCTTTTCCAGCAGATGATTACTTGCAGGCCGAATTAGAATCCTCTTTCATGTATCAAGATACGCCGGATCAGTCGTTGGCTACTGTGGACGTAAAAGCGGACATGGAACAGGAGCATCCTATGGATCGGTTAGTTTGTGGTGATGTTGGTTTTGGAAAGACGGAAATTGCTATTCGAGCAGCTTTCAAGGCAGTGGTAGCAGGAAAACAGGTCGCTGTTCTTGTTCCAACTACCATCCTGGCCATGCAACACAACCGTACCTTTATTTCAAGGTTAGAAAACCTCCCTGTTGCGATTGATTACATCAATCGATTCAAGACCAGTAAACAAATTACTGAGATCAAAAAGCGACTTAAGGAAGGTAAAATTGACATCCTTATTGGAACTCACCGAATTGTGAACAAAGACATGGAGTTCAAAGATCTGGGCCTGATGATTATTGACGAAGAACAAAAGTTTGGTGTGAAGGTG